>CAZWOY010000298.1:0-5517 GCA_964635255.1 uncultured bacterium | reverse complement strand
AATGACTGCCCTTGGGTGGAATGGTGAACAAGAGTGTTCGACCTACTATTTTCATGTTCCGTGGCGAAACTCGCTTCATGAGCAATTACTGTTAAAATAATGTCTTTTGGGCGTCATCAAAGAACCATCGTCGTTTTTCTGATCTCATGGCAAAAAACGCATGTCCACCCACTCTCCCGCGCGATCTGAACCCATTTTCGTCGATGCTCCATCTGGATTTCCTTATCCATATCGTATTCGCTTGCGTTATCGACCTCCAAATGCAGCCTGCTCGGAATTAAATCGCCGGGGTAGAACAATATTCTGTCCTCAAATTTGGCGACTGCAACCTGATGCCCCGGAGTATGACCGGGCGCCGGATAGACAGTTAAATTCGGAACAATCTCATATTCGCCGTCGATTACCGTTAATTGCCCGCTCGCTTCAAGCGCAGTCCAATCCTCAGGCTTAAAATCGGTCACGTACGCCTCTTCGGGTTGTCCGGCGTAATCCAGCTCAGTCTTTTGCACGATATACTCCGCATTCGGAAATGCCGGCGCCGCTTTGGATTTCTCGTTCAAAAACGTTCCGCCTCCGGAGTGATCGTAATGAAGGTGCGAAAAAATCACAACATCGATATCGCCGGCGGTTAACCCCGTTTTTTCAATCTCGCGTTTCAGTCTGCGCGGGCGTTCGCTGTCGAGCAGCGAAATCTCCGACGGCTTCCATTTGTCTCCCAAGCCGCAGTCGAGCAGAACATTCTTGCCCGAAATATGTATAAGAACCTGGTTGAGCCCGATTAAAGCCCGATCTGATGTAAACAGTTCCGGTTTAGTGTGGAACTCTTCAGACGGTATTTTAATCCAGCCGTCTTGAATTATCCTGTAATTCAATCTGAAATCTACTTAGACCCAAGCAACTGCCGCGCGATAACCAACCTTTGAATTTCGGACGTTCCTTCGCCGATTTCGCATAATTTGGCGTCGCGCCACATTCTTTCCACGGGATAATCGCGGACATAGCCATATCCGCCGTGAATCTGTATCGCCATTTCGGCGCACTTCGTACCGATTTCAGAGGCGAACAGCTTCGCCATTGAAGCTTCCTTGATATAGGACTTGCCGGCGTCTTTCAACCTGCCGGCGTTATAAACCAGATGCCGCGCGCCTTCGATCCAGGTCGCCATATCGGCTAACTTAAACTGATTCGCCTGGAACGCAGAGATCGGGCGTCTGAATTGCTCGCGCTCCTGAGAATATCTCAGCGCTTCATCAAAAGCTCCTTGTGCGATGCCCAGCGCCATAGCCGCGATGGAAATCCTGCCGCCGTCGAGGATGGTTAAAAACTGCTTAAAGCCCTCATTCTCCTTGCCGAGCAGGTTTTTCTCCGGTATAGCGCAATCGTCGAACAGCAGCCCCGCCGTATCGGAACCACGGATACCCAATTTATTTTCTTTGCGATCGATCGAAAAGCCCGGCGTGCCTTTCGGAACGATAAATCCGCTTATGCCTTTGGTTCCCAGTTCTTTGTTCGTAACTGCGGTTACCGAATAAACTTCCGAAACTGTCGCGTTAGTGATAAAACGCTTTGCGCCGTTTAACACGTATGTTCCATTTTCCTTGCGGGCGGTGGTTTCCGTTCCGCCGGCGTCGGATCCGGCGTTCGGTTCGGTCAAGCCGTAAGCTCCCATTATCTCGCCGCTGCAAAGCCTCGGCAGCCATTCCTGCTTCTGCTCTTCGTTCCCGAATTCCCAGATCGGATTGACGCCCAGCGAAATATGCGCGGCGAGCGTGATGCCGTGAGAGGCGCACACTCGCGATATTTCTTCGACCGCAATCGCATAACACACATAATCCATTCCCGCCCCGCCATATTCTTCGGGAAATACAATGCCCATCAATCCCAATTCGCCCATCTGCTTAACTGTATTCCAAGGAAATTCGCATGTCTCGTCGATCTCAGCCGCGACCGGTTTCACTTCATTCTGAGCGAAATCATAAACCATGCTGCGCAGCATTTCCTGTTCTTCGGTTAAAAACATTGAAACCTCTGTATATTTTAAGATATTACTGAACTAATCAGGCCGGGACGCCCTTCAAACGGGAATTTTTAGCCTCCGCAAAATGCGCAGGCCGTTCAATCTACTCCCCGCAATAGTCCGCCAAAAATTCCACCGCATGCTTAAATTCTATATCATCCCCGCCGCCGTTCTTTGAGGCATTCAACCTCAGCAAACATCCCGGCGACCCAACCAACGCTTCTTTCACACCCGTCTTCCGGGCTTTGTCGATCTTTCTTTTCGCAATGTCGTCAGCCGTTTCAGGATACAAGACCGAATAGCTTCCTCCAAATCCGCAGCAATGAGCGCCGTCTTCCATTTCGACGATGTCAAGCTCCGGGATTCTCTTTACGATCGTCCTCCAGTTTGTTTTGCCGGATGTATGCGTAGAGTGACATGAGTCATGAATCGTAATCGTGGTTTTTGCCGGTTTAAATCTCAACCATCCATTTTCGACGGCGCTATTAATGATCGATCCCAATTGCCTAACCTTTTTCGACATGGATTCGACCTTTTGAATCGTCGTTTTTTCGCCGTGAAATAAATGCCGGTATTCGTTTCTCATTGCATTCGCACAAGTGGCGTCGCATGACGTAATATAATCGGCGTCTATAGAATTGAACAACTCGATATTCTTCAATGCCAATATTCTGGCTGTTTTCCAATCGGCGTTATTAATCGCCGGAGCGCCGCAGCAAACCTGACGTTTAGGAATAATAACTTTAAATCCGCTTAAATTCAAGATTTTAATAGTAGAATCTACAATCCATGGCGTAAAAATATTAGCGCTGCACCCAAGCAGTAATGCAACTGTCCCGTGATGACGCCCCTCAGGTTCATATACGCCTCCAATTTTTAACGCATAAGGAGCGCCTCTGAATGGAACGGCGATCTTCCCTCTTAACCGCGCCTTTTCATGGCGTTTCCTATTAAAGCCGAAAAACCATCCGCCCAGTCGAACCAGCCAATTGAATAGAACCGGCTGTTTGATAGTCAGAATAAAGATGGTTCTTTTATATCTCGTACGTTTTGAGTAAAAAGCCAATTCCTCTCTGGAGGAAGTCCATAGCTTTTCTGTTCTCACGCCCGCCGGACAAACGGTTTGACAGGCATAGCAAGCCAGGCAGTCGTCGAACCAATCGGCTATCGATTCTGAAGGATCAAGCGAGCCTTCAAGCATTTTCTGTAAAAGAACAATTTTTCCCCGCGCCGTTTTGCCTTCATGTCCTGTCGATAAGAAAGTCGGGCAAACGGATTGACATAAACCGCAATTTACGCATTTATCTAACTCCTCCTTGAATTCAGATATTTCAAGCAGAGGATGATTCTTCATCTGACTCCGGTTCTTTAAACTCGATCAGAACTTCGCCGGCGCCGACCTGTTGACCGGCTTCAACCAACACTTCTTTCACAACTGCGTCCATCGGCGCGACAACTTGATTTTCCATTTTCATCGCTTCAACGATTGCCAAAGGTTGTCCAGTCTTTACTATTTCGCCTTCCTTGACCATTACCTTAATAACAGTTCCCGGCATAGGCGAAATCACGTTGTCAATCTTTATTCCACTTCCACTGATATCACCCTGTTCCGCCTGTTCAGTAACATCCTCGAACACCCAATGCCTGCCTAAAGCGCGCACGAATATTTGATTCTTTACTCTTACCGCATAGCCTTTTAATCCTTGATCGGCTAACTTTAAGAGAAATCTGCCATTGTTTAAGGGCTCGATTTGAAACTCGCTCTCCTCGCCGTCGAATTTCATTTTTAATGATTCATCGGTTCGGTCGAAATCAATTTCCCGAATGTCAATTCCGTCTTTTAACACTAATTTCATTATCGCGAACCTCCTCCTATTTGCCAAGATCCAATCTCAGACCACGGCTCCGGAATTCCCCTGGACCTCGGTTCAGAATCGCCTCCAAATCCGCGCAATTCTTTAGGCAGACTCGCAAGTCCCAGCGCAAACTTCAACTCTTCGATCCCCGGTGCGTTCGGTTTCCATTCCGGCATATATTCATCGAGAAAACCGATATGCAGATTGCCCGCAATATATTCCGGATGTCGCAGAACCGCTTCCAAAAAATCGATATTGGTCGTCATCCCAAGCACCGCGGTATTGCGCAGCGCCTTGACCGCCTTTTCTATAGAACTGGCTCGATTAGCGCCTTTCGTAACGAGTTTAGCAACGATGGGATCGTAGTAAACCGATACTTCGTCGCCGGATTCGACGCCGTTATCGAATCTGATCCCCGGACCATAAGGCTGAATTACGAGATGCGCTTTGCCGGCGGCGGGCAGGAAGGCGTTCGCAGCGTCTTCGGCGTAGATCCTGCATTCGGTCGCATGGCCTCGCTGCTGCAAATCGGTCTGATTGAAGGACAGTTCATTCCCCGCGGCGACCTTAATCTGTTCAACCACCAGATCGACGCCTAAAACTTCTTCGGTTATCGGATGCTCGACCTGAATGCGGGTGTTTACCTCTAAAAAGTAAAAGTTCTTATCCTGATCCAGCAGAAATTCAACCGTGCCTGCATTTATATATTCAGCAGCCTGAGCGACGCGAACCGCCGTTTCGCCCATTTTATGCCGCAATTCGTTGTCAAGCGCCGGCGATGGAGTTTCTTCGATAATCTTCTGATGACGGCGTTGAATCGAACATTCGCGTTCGAACAGGTGGATTCGATTGCCCTGATGGTCTCCGAATATCTGAAATTCGATGTGCCGGGGTTTTATGAGGAATTTTTCGAGGAATACGGTTGGATTGCCAAAAGCGGCTTGAGCTTCACGGCGCGCGCCTTCGATCGAGGATTGAAAATCTTCAGGCTTCAGAACGACGCGCATTCCCTTGCCGCCCCCTCCTGCAGCCGCCTTTATCAATACCGGATAGCCTATGCCGCCGGCTTCTTTTGCAAGCTGCTCGTCCGAAAGCCCCGGCTTGTCGATTCCCGGAATCACCGGAACTCCGGCGGCGCTCATTGTTCTTCTGGAAGCAACCTTATCCCCCAGCAATTCTATAGCGGCGGGAGTCGGTCCGATGAACGCCAAATCCGCATCGTTGACCTTTTGGGCAAACGTTGAGTTTTCCGCTAAAAATCCATAGCCGGGATGTATTGCGCAGCAACCGGCTTTTTTGGCGGTCTCGATTAAAGCTTCGTGCTTCAGATAGCTTTCGTTAGGGGCGGCCGGGCCGATATAATAAGCCTCGTCCGCTTCCCGAACATGCATCGCCGTCCGATCCGCTTCTGAATATACCGCAACGGCTTTGACGCCTAATTCATGACAGGCATGAATTATTCTGATAGCAATCTCGCCGCGATTGGCGATTAGTACTTTTTGGAACATATATAGCGTTTAAAACCTAAATTATATGCCTTTAATCTGAAAAAAAAATCCACCGGTAGGGCAGGCGTCTCTGCCTGCTACCGGTAGGGCAGGCGTCTCTGCCTGCCTTCTCAACCTTGCAGGATCGCATTGGCAG
>CAZWOY010000297.1:0-5375 GCA_964635255.1 uncultured bacterium | reverse complement strand
AGTTGGTAATTAATTGGGAACGAGTTGGTAATTAATTGGGAACGAGTTGGTAATTAATTGGGAACGAGTTGGTAATTTGTTCGCTATTTATTGCGCATGATAATAATGAATTTCGATTGTGCGCCACAATTATCCACTTTCCAAAACCTGCGAATATTATTCGCATCAGTTGCGCAGTATTAACGCAGTCGATTCTAAAATCGCCGATATAAACAGAAATGCCGGCTCCGCAGTTAAGGGAAGCCGGCATTCTCTGACTCCGTTTGAGAATTTCCCGCTATTTCGCAGGCAGATTCCTCATGTCGCGTTTCACTTGCTCGATCATTTCCGGTGACAGCGGCTGGGCTTTCAAATCGAACAATCCATTGCCCATTTCAAATGTCGTAACCTCCCACCAGGCTTCAGCGACGTTGCCGTTGCGGTCGGCGACGGTGAAGCGATGCGGTCCGAAGAAGCTTCTCGTCTCGCCGTAGAGGCGAAGCTGCACCGAAACGTCGGAATAGGGGTCATCATCCAAATCGTAACAGTTAAGTTTGATTATGTAGGTTCCGGCCAGAGCGTTCTCTGCGGTGAATACCTCCGGACCGTAGCCTTCCGTATCATCGAGATCAAGGCTGCCTTCCGTTATGAATCTTCGGTTGTAGTAGCAATGCTGACCTTGCGGATTCCAGACATGCAGGTCGATATCCGAAGTGGGCGTATTCCAGGCTGCGATGATCTCAATATCCGGCACGTTGAAGGCGCCGGTGACGGTAATCAAATCGCTGACGCCGGTATAGCCGCCGGCGCTGGTTCCCCTCATTCTGATGGTATTTTGGCCTCCGGCAAGGGAAATCTCCTGGCTGAAAGCGCCGTTATCGACCGCAGCCTCCTGATCGACGCCGTTCAGGGACATTATCACCTTGCCTCCGTCGTAGGGCGTGGGGTTGGCTCCCTGCTCGTCCCTGAGATCGACCGTTCCGACCACTTCGATGACATTGTCGTTGAATGACGCGCCGTCCGCCGGCTGGGCAATGACAAAGTGCGGTCTGGGCCATCCCGGTTCGGTCAAATCCGCCTCGATTTGCTGGATCTCGTTTTGCTCCAGCGTAAAGTCTTCGTTGTACTCGTTTCGCCCGTCGAGATACAGCCTGACGCTATGGTCGCCGGGCATAACGTCCACTAATGTATCGGGCGTTGCGAGCTGCATGTTCACGCCGTCCAGATATATGGAAGCTCCAACCGGATTGCTTTCCACAATAACGATGTTGGCGCGAAGCGTGTTGAAACTCCAAAGCGGGCTTTCTGTCGAATGATTATGATCGTCCCGGGCGACGATTTTCCAGTAATAGGTCTCGTTGTACCTAAGATTTGGCGGATCATAAGTCGTTTCGGACTGTCTGCGGCGGACGACTCCGGGGTTGTCGGTTGTGCCGAGATAAACGTCATACGTCAGCGGGTCGCCGTCCGGATCGATGCACGACCAGCTTAGAACCGTATCGACCGGCATATCGATTACGCTGTCCGCCGGCGCGGGATCGTACGGAGCCCCCGGCGGCCGATTGTCCGGCGGTCGAGCGGTAAAGCTCCATACCGGGCTTTCAGCGGTCAGTCCGCCTTCGTCTTTGGCAATAATTTTCCAGTAGTATGTTGAATCGTGTTCTAAGCCTGCCGGCGCATAGCTTGTATCGACTTGACCAAGACTTACAACTTCCGGATCTTCAGTATCGCCGAAATAGACGTCGTAAATTAACGAATCGCCATACAGATCCGAACCTGTCCATTTGAGGATCACTGTCAACTGCTGATCCGTCGCTTCATCCGGCGGTGATGGATTCGACGGCGCATCCGGCGCTTGATTTTCATCAATCGTGAAACTCCATACAGGTCCATCCGTCGCATTCCCGTCGTCATCCTCCGCCGTTATTCGCCAGTAGTAAGTCTGTTCATATTCAAGCCTTTCCGTTTCATAGGTTGTCTGTGACCGGCCTTCCGCGACCAGAGGCGGATTTTCATCCGTTCCGAAATAAACGTTGTACGTTAACGGATCGTTGTTGGGATCCGAGCATGACCAGGCTAAAATTTGTTCGGGCGCTTGATCCAGCGCATTGTCCGCAGGTGTGGGATTTGACGGGACGGCGGGCGCTTGCGGCGCGCCGGCGCCGGTTGTAAAGCTCCATACGTTTCCTTCGGTAACATTATCAAAACCATCTTTAGCCGTGATCTTCCAATAGTAAACGGTCGATGGATCAAGTCCTGCAACTTCATACGCGGTCGTATCCAAATTTTCCTCGACGAGCGGAGGATTTGAGTCGGTTCCAAAATAAACTTCATAGACTAATGCGTCATCTTCGGGGTCGTCGCATGACCAGGTTAAGGACAGATCCATCGCCTGATCTGCGGCGTTATCCGCCGGAACCGGATTGGATGGAGGTTCGGGAGGCTGATTGGCGACCGTTGCAAAACTCCAGATTTCGCCCTCCGTAACTGCCTGACCGTCGGAAATATCGATTTTCCAGAAATAGGTTTGGCTGTAAACCAGATCGACCGGATCGTAGCCGGAAGTTGCTTTTTCCTCGACGACTAACGGCGGGGGATTTGCGTCGCCAAAATATATGTCAAAAGTCAATGAATCGTCGTCCGCGTCATAACTTTCCCAGTCCAAACCGGCGTCGATCGGCTGATCGGTCGCTCCGTCGGCGGGTACGGGCGACGATGCTTGAGCCGGTGGATTGTTCAATGGTCCCGTGCTATCTGCTGGATCACAACAACTATTGAAGCAAATTGTACCAAACATCAGCAGAATGGATAAAAACAAAAAATGGTAAAATTTCACTTTAAACTCCAAAGATAAAAAAGGCTTAATTCTGAAAAATAGCTGTCTGCATTTACTGTTCATGCTTCTTGCCAAACTGTGTTTGTTTTCCTGAAACAGAATTACTTTTCGCGAACGAATTCGATTCTTCTGTTTTTAGCGCGTCCGGCTTTAGTGTCGTTGGGTGCTATCGGATTTTCAGGACCAAACCCTTTTACGCTTAGTCTATCGGCGCTGATGCCTTTTTCTGCCAGCCAGTCTTTGACGGATTCCGCTCGCGCCTGTGAAAGCCTGATATTGTTTTCGAGGCTTCCGGTATTATCTGTAAAGCCATGTATTCCCACTGAGATCTTCGGGTACGCTTTCAGCGTCTGGTACGCTTTCTCGAGTATATTCTCTGAGGACGGCGTAATTTCGGCGCTGCCGGATTTGAACACAATTCCTTCCAGAACGATTTTAGCGCCGACCTCGATTTCGAATACTTCTTCTTTGATAATGTCGTCGTACCGGCTCAGCGGATCGGTGCCTCGGTTGATTTCGGTATAGTCATCGACTGATCCGTTATCCGTATCGGCCGAAAGCGGATCGGTTCTGTATCGATTTACCTCTTCTCCGTCGAGCAGCTTGTCATTATCGGAGTCGGCGTTCCTCGGATCGGTGTTGTATTTTTTAATTTCATCTGCATCCGGAAGGTTGTCGTTGTCGCCGTCCGCTTCCAATGGATTAGTTTTGTATTTTAAAACTTCTTCAGCGTCGGTTAATCCGTCCTTATCGGTGTCTGCAGCGGTGGGCGACGTTTTGTGCGTATTAATCTCATCGAAGTCGCTCAAGCCGTCGTCATCTGAATCTGCTTTCAAAGGATTAGTTTTATAATTGTTAACTTCGACGCCGTCTTGAATGCCGTCTCCGTCGGTATCCGGATTTAGGGCGTTGGTTCTGGATTTGACGAATTCTTCTCGATCTCCCAAACCGTCGCCGTCGGTGTCCGCCTTTAAGGGGTCGGTCTTGGTTACGTTCAATTCCGAACCATCGTTGAATCCATCGCCGTCGGTGTCGGCTTTTTCCGGATCGGTTCCGATTTCCAACTCTTTATCGTTCTCAATTCCATCGCCGTCGACGTCCTGGCTGCCTAATTTAATTCGATATTTGAGCCCCGCCAGAACTTCTAAATAATTGTCATTTGAATCTTTGACATAACCTTCCAGTTCATCCGTAGAAGCTCTCATCTGTCCGGCGGACATATCGAAAGACCATGAATCCGATATTTTGTAAGTTACGCCCAGCCCGAAATTCATGAACGATGTGCTCGCTTGTGTATCGACATTCCAATCGAATTTCTCGGGTAGATCGCCGACGGTGTAGGCTAAGATTCCCCCGCCGCCGTAAAGGTAGGCGTTCCAGTGATCGGTTCTGGTTGCGTAAACTAACAGTTGCGCACCAATTGGAGTTACGCAGGTATAGAAACTGGCGTCCCGGACTCTTCCCTTGCCGACGCCGAAATTCGCTCGTATCCTATCGTAAATCGGCGTTTGAATGAAAAAGAATCCGTCCGGCCCGATACCGCTTTCGTCCGTATCGGGGGATATATAACTAATGCCGAGCTTGCCGCCGATTTCCAAACCGGTATTTGCAAGTTCAGCCATAGCATCATCGCTGAAAGTGAATAAAAATGCGAGTGAAATTAAAAACAGATACGATTTGGACATCTGTTTTTCCTCCTACCCCTTAAAAAATAAAACTTCGATCCTACTGGATTTTCAACCGGCGTTACGCTTCTGGACATTTGACGCTGCATAAAATACTTCGACCTGCCGGCGCAACCATCAAACTCAAGGTATTATTCAGATTTGCCAGGTTCCAAGAATCTCAAATCGGACGCTGCCGCGATGCACAAACAAAGAAAGCCTTCCACAGTCATGTCTGAACCGCAATAACTGCAGCTTTCGTTTCCTTTTTAGGCTATGCATTGAATGTGCAAGAGCAAATATGAAAGGCACACTTAGCAAATTAAGTCGAAAATACTCAGTGTAGAAATAAAAAGCAATAGAGGAACGGGTTGTTTAGTATATTTTTTATAAACTTTTCTTTTTTAATATTACAACTCGCATTTCCCGCTTCAATTTAACAGGAAAATAACGTTTCGTACGCAGTCATTCCAGCGGAAGCTTGAATCCATGCCGGTTCTCGCACTCACGCCTAAGGAAGATGGATTCCAGCTTTCGCTGGAATGACTGCTTTTGGGTCAAATTAGGAATGACTGTTTTTGGGCAAAATGTCGAACAAGAGTGTTTAACTCGTTCCCACGCTGGAGCGTGGGAACGAGTCGGCATTTAGGAACGAGTCGGCATTTAGGAACGAGTCGGCATTTAGGAGCGAGTCGGCATTTTGTGCACTATTTATTGCACATTGTAATAGCAAAAATTAGCATAATTGAGCTTGTGAATAAATAATTAACTACCGCGTTTCTTGACAACTTCGCTTTATTTCAATAACTTTTGATTATTACTGCGTGCATGAAAAAGTGTCGTTGCGAGTCTGCCTTTAGCAGACTAAGCAATCTCCTAACATCTTGATATTGCAT
>CAZWOY010000296.1:0-5519 GCA_964635255.1 uncultured bacterium | reverse complement strand
ATTCATTGGTTCTGTGAGGTTATTATCAGGAGACAAAAAAATCGAGTCTTTTCCATTTGGCGAAGATCAAACCAATTACAAATTTCAGATCGAAAAGGGCAATTCAGAACGGATAAAGCTCGCAATTCAGGATCTGGAATTTGATTTGAATAAAGATTCTGAAGGCAAATTCTCGCTATATAAAAAACCGATTATTGTTTTTGATTTTAACCGGAATTCCAGCGAAATCTTAGATCATCTTGACGAAATTTTAAGTTACGCCTCGATGAGCGAGATATATTGCTTTTTTATCTATTATTATAATAATAATGAGTTGCAAGTTGTCCAGAATTACGGCGATGTTAAACTTACCGATACTGGAACTGATGTTGAGGAGGCAGATGTGGGTTATTACAGGAAATCACTTAGCGATTTAAGATCAAAATTTGGACCCGATTTCCTGAACAGCGATTTGCGATTGTTTTTTATCTCCAGTAGTGGCGAATCATTTAAGGAATACATTAACGAAAAAATTGAATTTGTCGATTATCAAAATATTAAAAACCTTCCTGACAAACTTAGGAATCAAAACTAATGAAACCTATAGAACAATTACTTTTTGACAGTTGGGTTTTCTTTCTACTGTTGTTCAGAAAATCGGTAATAATTCCATTGCTTCTACTTATAATTGGATTTATTACAGTTATTTGTTTCAATTATAAATCCAACTTTTCGCAATTGGACAGTGTTATCGCAGAAGAAGATAGTTTGATTAGCGAGGAATCAAACTATTTTTACTTCTTATACTTGAATCGATATTCAATCTGTGGATTAAAAAAAGATTTGCAGCTAATCGGCAAGGAGGGGATTGATTTCGTATTAATGACGAATTCATTTATTAACGGCCGGGAAGCGCTAATGCTCGATATGCGTCCGGATTCGCTTCGTTTGTTAAGAAGTGAAATATACCGTGACGCAAATAGTAAATTGATCAGTTTATTCGGAATGGAAAATGAACTTATCGATTCAACGGTTTCGACTTCTGAATATAATAGTTTTTTCAATCCGGATGACGACTTCGAAACTTCCTTTGAGTCGAATACCCCGGATACGGTTTTCTTAATTCCTAATAAGATTTATTTATTTAAAAATGAATTCATTGAATTGAACGATTTTATGTATAGGATGATTAGCGAAGCCATTGAAAAACCGGGATCTAGAAGATCACCAGAAACCGTAGATTTGTTAGACACCTTACGTAAGGGATATTTTCAGACAAAGTGCATCGATGTACCTTTGCATCTTGATTTTGGAGATTTAAAAGCTATCGTGTCGAGGAATCTAATTGAGTTGAGAAACAGATTCCGGTATGTTAAGAATCGTACATATAAAAAAGTGTATTATGATAGCATTGGCATTTGGGCTCCGAAGTTCTATCTGGATGATCATCGCATTTTTTACAACAAAAATTACTTAAATAATTTCCCATTCGAAATAGTTCAATCGGATTCAATTACGCTCGACACCTCATTGGCAGCATTGAACATTCAGAGCTGTTATCTTCCGGTTTATATACGAAATCCATTTAAGAAAATGAAAGGTTGCTGGCTGCCACGTATTGACGGCAATTATGGAAGCGTTTTTGGTTTCGACTATTACGGCCTCCAGAATTCGATAATGCAAATGGAGCAAATACGCAAAAAGCACGGTTTATATACGCCAATGAAAATTCGAAGATTGCAGGCTAAACTATTGTCCATTAAGGAAGCGAAGGATCGGTTAATCTTTAATTATTTATTTTTGGATCTTATCGTCAGTATGATATTCGCGTTCTTTATCGCTTTTTTCGCATATATTTATTTAAAACGTGAAATTGCATTTATACTGATTCATAAAAATAAATTTAGAATGATTGAATGGATATTTCGAATTTGGCCGATTATACTGCTGTTACTGCTGAAAGTTCTTTTTCTGCTTAATTTCAAAGATATCTGGGAGGTCGTATGCTGGCCGTCGGTAATAAGCTTCATTCTCTTTTTAGCGGGCTATTTGGTTCTTTTAAGGTATGTTGCTTTCAAAGGATTTCTGGATAAAAGGCAGATCAATTTATTTGGATTCTTCCGTGGACTTTAAAAAGGATTACATTAAAATATGAGTTTTGAAATTTCATTCCCACTTTGGAACCTGTTAAATGAATCGAAATCGGTAACCTTTTATTGTTACGATAGAGATTTGAAAACTGAAGCGAGTTTACCTTTTAATAATGGTTTATATCTTTTCTTTGGCGATGTGGGATCAGGAAAATCGATCTTATTAAGCAGATTATCGCTTCTTTCAGGATATATCGATAAGGATTTGCTGCTTAAAGAAAGGAAAAAATATCTCAACAATGGATCAATAGATTGCGGCGCGATAAAATATACTGATAATAAAGGTAAAACATATCACTTTAATGATATCGAATTTAAGGATGCAAATGAGATCAGGACGGATGAATTTTGTATTTTGACTCAATTTGTCGATTTACTGCCAGGCATTTCGGTTGATAATCACAACAGGATATTCAATAACGAAAACAAGAAATCATTTTTAATAACTATCTTTGAAAAGATCAGAAGAATATTCAAAAACGGAAAAACAAAACTTAAAAAATTTAACCAAAAGGTGGAAACGCTTTCCGGCGGGGAACGCCAGAGATTGTTTATAAAAATTATTTTTGAAAAAAGTCGGGAAAAAAAAGCCGTTTGGTTTTTAGACGAACCATTTAATAATCTGGATAATGAAAATATCAAAATGTTAGAGAGGATTATCTTCGACGAGGATAAACTTGTATCTAAAACCGCTTTCTTGGTTGATCACAGGCTGAAAGATAATCATTCGGAAATATTAGATATTTCAGAAAAAAGCCACATCCTCACATTATGCTACAATATGCATAATCTAAAACGCAAAAAACAACCAATCTGGTTAAAGGGAGAAATCATAGATAGCCAAGTTAAACTAACCTGGTCTATCGAAGGACAAATCGAAAAGGATAAGTCATTATTTCGACTGGTGCGCATCGAACATCCTAATGAATCGAGTAAAACTTTGATAGATAATTTATGCGCCGAAAGCAAAAACGGTGAATATAATGACAAGTTGATGGAATATGTTAAGGACAAGTTAGAAAGTTCCGATGGTAAAACCGGATTGCTTAGCAAGTTTGAATATAGGTTGGAACGTTGCGATTCAAAGAAAAGTGTAAATTCGAAAAACCCAGAATACTTTACCGTATCGATTGTCGAAATAAAGTTTGTTGAAATTTTAGAGATTATTGGCAAGGAACAGATTAAAAAGCTTAAAGAAGTATTGGGAGTAGATAGTGAGAGGAGTATAAATTAGAATGAAAAAAATTGGAGTTGTGATAGTTTTTTGCCTCTTTGTTTTAGGATTTAACGTTACTCCAGCTTTCGCTGTAAAATGGATGGATTATCATACCTATTTAGTGGAAAAAGCGGGAAAATATGATATTAAAGGTTTATTTAAAGAATATGCAACGAACCAATTTAATCAGGAAATTCGTACGAATATTATACTATATCAGGTATTTACAGATCAACTCCTTAACCAATTAAAAGTGGGATCTGAACAGTACGATTACGACACTCTAAGGTTTGAAATCAGCAGTCTTGAAGGCCTAAGCGATAGCAATGAAAAAATATTAAATATAAAATATAGTAACATTACGAATTGCATAAAAACTGAAATTATACCATTGGTGATCGGAGAGAAAATACGTGACATCAATCTAAGCAGCGATTTAATAAAATATATCGGCAAAGCCCACATCATCAACGACGTCCTGTATAAAATCGATATCGTGGATTATATACCCGACATCGATTTCACCGTGACAAAAAACAACCAATCCAAAGAATACGCCGGCGAGCAGACTGTTATCAAAATTGATAAAATTACTGACGTTCAAACCATAAAAGATCTTAATATAGTCTATAGCGGCAATAATCAGGAGATAAAGTTTGAAAGCACGCAAATTCAACCAATAGTTCCATCGTCCGGACAGAGTTTCTCTTACACAATAACGATGGACAATGGAAATAAGGTATTAAAAGAAGGGACCATCGCAATCGAACCATTGCCAAAAGTGGACGTCGAAGCGCCGGAATGGGCTTATCCTGGCGATACAGTCATAATCGAAAATAATTCTGTTGGCCACTTGACATGCAGAAGACCCGATGAGGCTAACCACAATCGTAAATTTTTCAGCCAAGATGGAAAAAGCATTGAATGCATTATACCGGAAGATTATCAACAGGAGCTTTATTCAATCGGTTTCATAGCCAAAAAGACCAATCCTTATAAAAAGGAAGATTATGAAACCGTTCATATTGAAATCAAGGAAAGACCTAAACCAAAATTAGACGGGGTCGCACTTTCCGCAGTAAACAATAACAAGAAACCCGGTGAGGATGTAATTGTCGCTATCGATTGGGAAAGATGCGTAGGCGATCTTTATTGGAAAAAACCGGGGGGGTCCGGTTATTCTGCTATCGACAAGAAAAATACCGAGGTGAGAACGCGGATTCCGGATAATTACACTGGTGACGAGTTTGTAATTGTGTTTAAAGCTCAAAGTGGCAACAAATCGGTTGAAAAACCAATTAGAATTAATATCGGTAAAGAACAACCTCAAGAAGTGGCAACTTCTCAACAAAATCAAGAGAAGACATTAAAAATTCAACCCAAAACCTCTGGCGCAAAATCAAAAAAGCCAAAAGTAAACGTGAGTGTGAAGGGCGATGGAGGTATTTGGGGTTTATTTTCCGGTCAACCAAAATTTCAACCGGGTGATGCAGTTACGTTAGAAAACAAGTCAATTGGTACATTATATTGGAAAAAAATCAGCGAAGGGAAAGATAGATTTATAAGGATTCCAGATGTTTCTTATAAGAACAGTGAAAAAGAAATTCACTTTCAAATTCCAGATACATTAACCAGAAAACAGTACGTAATTGAATTTCAATCCGCAATTGGCAATTATGAAGTTAAAAAAACAATTTCAATTGATATTGAAATATCAGAAGAAAAGATTTCTGAATCCAAAAAAGAAAAAGAAACCCAAGCAGTAAAAATAGAAAGTTCTAAAGAGATTGAAGAAGAAGGTAATAAAATCAAGTTAACCGCAACTCCGTATTACGGCTATGTGCATTTGGAATGGAAGGATGAATCCGTAAATCTGGATGATGATGATAACGATTTTCATGTTTACCGCAAGCCTAGCATAGATAATAATTATAGCCACTTAACTAATCTATATAGTAAAACGTTTTTTAATGATTTTAATGTCAACTCGCATGAAACATATACCTATCAGGTTAAGCGGGATGATCACACATCTAATGAACCAAACTGTAGCCCAATCGCCTATCCTGTTCCGGAAATTGATAGTATTGAAGTATATCCACAATATAATCCAACAAGCCTTGCTGTTAAGATTAAATTCCCAAATAGATTTATTAACGATAAGGAAGGAGAAG
>CAZWOY010000295.1:0-5541 GCA_964635255.1 uncultured bacterium | reverse complement strand
CCACGCTGGAGCGTGGGAACGAGCCGGTAATTTGTACACTATTTATTGCACATTGCAATAAGTTTTTTTTAATTTGCATTGAAGTAAAATATCGCCGGTCTTAAAGGGTGAAAAATGGCTGGCGTTTCACTTTTTCACATAATTGGAGGATGTAAGTTATGTATTTTCCCGGCAAATTCATCAGCTTGCTCTTGATTGTATTTTCCGCTTGTGGCGCGATTGCTGCAGAAAGCGGTCAGAACGCGCAGAAATTCGATTTAGCGCGTGATTTGCCCGAAGTAGTTTGGATTGAGAATTTTACCGATTTTAATCCGGACGATTGCTATATCGGCGTCGATTCCTATCTGAACGATAATCACGATTTTTTTGTTCTAACCGAGCCGCGCACCTGGCAGACCGGTCGTATTTTCAATCTTGAGGAATACGAAATGGACCGGTTTACGGTCGAGTTTGACATGCGCATCGGCGGCGGCTGGGGAGCCGATGGCTTAGTGTTCGCCTGGGGTTATGAATACGATTATGATCCCGCCGTAGGCGGACGGCTTGATTTTTATCAGACGGAAGGCTACGGAGTCGAATTCGACGTCTGGCGCAACAACGAATACAACGATCCTAACGGACAGCATATCGCAGTCGTAAAAGACGGGATCGACACTCACCTTGCAACTTGGAGCCCTGATACGGATATCCTTGAAAACAACGAGTGGCATCATGTAATGATCGATTTCGATAACGGAGCCGTCGAGGTCTATTTCGACGATGAAATGGTAATCGATCACGAAATCGAAGACTACCAGACTTTCACCGGTTATTTTGGCTTCACTGCGGCGACCGGAGCCTCAACCCATTGGCATTGTATCGACAACATCTCTATTTACGGCGAAGAGCTTCAGGAAGAATTAAGCGTTACGGTTAACAGCCCGAGCGAAGGCGAAGTGGTTGTCGCCGGCGATGAGATAACGATCGAATGGGAAGTCACTGGAAACGTCGATCGATCCGTCGTATTTTTTTCAAGCGACAACGGGCTTTCCTGGACCCAAATAGGCGAGACCCAGGGCGAGAACTACCAGCTCCAGTGGGAAATCCCGGACACTTTCACCTTGCAAGGTCGCATTAAGGTCGTTGTTTATGATCCGGATGACAACTTTGCCGAGGGAACATCCGGCATATTCAGCATCGATGTAACTCAGTCGCAGTCGAGTTTCGATCTCGTCCCGGGCTGGTATCTGATCTCGCTGCCGTTGATACCTGATGATCCGGCCCCTGAAGATGTTATCGGCGATAATTTCGAACATCAATGGGCGGTTTACGATTTTACCTATGATCGCGGATATCAAAATCCCGATGAAATGTTGTGCGGTCCCGGCTATTGGGTAGTGGTCGTCCATGACACGACAATTCTCGATATGGAAGGAGCGGCAAACCAGGATACGGTCTCTTTGCCGCTGACTATATCATGGAATCTAATCGGCTGCCCGTTTCCCGCGCCGGTTTCGTTGGAAGACGTAACCGTTCATTCGGACGGCGAATATCTGACCATGGAAGAAGCTGCAAATGAAGGGCTTGTAATTCCGATTTTAACCGGCTGTATCGTACAAGAGGGCTATTTCGAAACGCGCACGCTGAATCCCTGGTACGGCTATTGGTTTATGGCGCTTGAAGAGGGGCTGGAATTGCTGATTTATCCTTCCGAACGCAGACCGCTGCGAGATGAGCCGCCGGGCGGAACTCCCGACGACTGGTTTGTAAGAATAGACGGCGAGTTTGAAGGCGCCTGTGATGAAGCCTTTTTAGGTTCGCACATGGTGGCGTCGGATACGTTCGACGTCGCTTATGATTTCCCCGAGCCGCCGCCTTGGCCTGAAAATCAACGCAGTTTAGCGATGTATTTCGAACACGAAGAATGGATCCCCGAAGTTGGTTCGCGTTTTAACCGCGATATCAGAGGCTTCCTGAACGGCGAGCAAGCCGAGTGGACGCTTTATGCGGAAACCAGCGAACCGGGAGAGGTCGTTTTGACCTGGGCGGATATCGATTTTACAACTCCCGAGCAGGACTACGTTTTCACCTTAATCGATCCCGCGACGGATGCCGAAATCGACATGATTGAGACGGATGAATATACGTTCAACGCCGGCGACGAAAGATCTGAATTGATAATAAGGGTCGATATTCCTTTCATGGGAGTGGACGATAATGCGACAAACCCAAAGCAGCCGACGGAATTTGTGCTGCTGAATGCATATCCCAATCCTTTCAACGCATCGACGACGATTTCTTACAGCCTGACCAAACGGTCGGACGTTTCATTAGGCGTTTACGGAGCTAATGGATCGTTGATTAAGAATCTGTTTGAAGGAACGCAATCCGCAGGATTGCATAAGTTTGAATGGAATGCGGGCGACGCCGGCGCAGGAATTTATTTCGTTAGATTCCACAGTATGGGCAATAGTGCGATTGAGAAGATTGTGCTGATTAAATAGGGGGAGAAGTTGCAGCCTGGATTCCGCGAATCCTGGCGTTCAGCAGCGTTCGGAATATTGATAAACCAACGGCTTGCCGGCGCAGGCGCGTCTGCAAGCCGCCCTTTTATTTAAATTCAGCCCAGATTCCACGAATTCATGATCGAACGGGAACGCTCAACTCCCTAATCATTAAATACTCTGTGATCTCTGTGTCCTCTGTGGTGAATTAACCTAACATCTCACGATTGCGCTTCACCACTGCAAGCTGAGCTTTGCAGTCTTCGAGCTTCGTCCGCTCATGCGCGACCACGTTTTCCGGCGCGTTAGCGACGAATTTTTTATTCGACAGCTTCTTCTCCGCGCCTTTGATCACGCCTTCGAGCCTGCCGATTTCTTTGTCGATGCGTTTTCGCTCAATGTCAAGATCGATCAAGCCTTCAAGCGGGATAAACAGTTCAATATCTTCCACAACCGCCGTCGCCGAATAAGGCGGCTTAGCGCTGTCAAATTTTAGACCGGACGTCGAAGCGAGTGTCAGAACCATATCCAGATTGTCTTCGATCAGCCTCCGCCTGCTCTCGACGCAATTGGAGATGATCAACTCCGACTTTTTCCCGGGCGGAATCCGCATCTCGGAGCGGATATTGCGAACCGCTCCGATTGCCTTCTGCAGGAATTCCATCTCGTTTTCGGCTTGTTCGTCCAGTTGAAATTCATCCGGCTTAGGATAAGGCTGATTCATAATCGTCGCAGGCTGCATCGCAAACCTCGTCTGCGCGCAATGGTCGAAAAATCCCTTCAATCCCTGCCACATTTCTTCAGTGATAAAGCACATCCCCGGATGCAGCAACCTTAAAAAAGCTTCAAAAAGCCCAACGGCAAATCCCAATATCTCGTTTTTCCGAGTCTCATCGGTTTCATTGGCAGTTCTGACTTTCACGATCTCCAGCAGCCAGTCGCAGTATTCCTTCCAGATGAAATCATACTGCGCATTCATCATGTCGTTAACGCGGTACTTTCCGGCGCTGTCATAAACCTTTTCGACAGCCCGCCGGAACCGGCTTATTATCCAGCGTTCGGACAGATGCGCGTCATCGGATATATCGAGAACCTTCCCAATTTTCAGCGGTTTTTCCAGTTTATCTATCTGCGAAAACAAGAAACGGTAGCTGTTCCAGAGTTTATTTGCGAAATTGCGTCCGCCTTCGAAACGGGAAGGAGCCAGTTTAATATCCTGCCCTTCGGAAGCCAGCGAAATCAGTGTAAAACGCACCGCGTCTCCGCCGTATTCTTCAACCATATCCTGCGGATCTATGCCGTTGCCTAATGATTTCGACATCCACCTGCCGAGCTCGTCTTTTATCATGCCGGTGATATAGACGTCTCTGAAGGGGATTTCGTCGGTGAATTCCAGTCCCGCTATAATCATCCTCGCCACCCAGAAGAAGATGATATCGTAACCGGTAACCATCACGTCGGACGGATACCAAAAATCGTAGTCTTCCCGGTCATCGGGCCACCCCAGCGACGTGAACGCCCACAGCCATGAACTGAACCACGTATCCAGAACGTCCTCATCCTGCCTTAAGCTGGTCGATCCGCACTTGGAACATTTTTCCGGTTCATCGACTTCGACGATCACCGCGCCGCAGTCTTCGCAGTACCACACCGGAATGCGATGCCCCCACCAAAGCTGCCGCGAGATGCACCAGTCGCGGATTTCTTCCATCCACGCGAAATAGATCTTCGCCCAGCGCGCCGGATAGAATTTGATCCTCCCGTCCCTAACCGCCTTGATCGCCGGCTCGGCTAACGGTTTCATCTTCACGAACCACTGCTTCGAGAGGTACGGCTCGATAATGGTCTTGCACCGCTGGCAATGCCCGATGGACGTGTCGTAGTCTTCGGTTTTGGCTAACAACCCCAGTTCATCCATCGCCTTGACGACCTCGTCCCGGGCTTTGAAGCGATCCATGCCTCTGAAACGTTCCGGCGCTTTTTCGTTCATTGCGCCGTCTTCATCTATAACCAGAAGCTCTTCAAGACCGTGCCTCCTGCCCATTTCAAAGTCGTTCGGGTCGTGCGCCGGAGTCACCTTAACCTGTCCGGTCCCAAATTCCGGATCGACAAAGGCGTCAGCCACAACGGAAATCTCTCTTTCAGCCAACGGCAGGATAAGTTTCTCGCCGATTAAATCCTTAAACCGGTCGTCTTTCGGGTTGACCGCGACGCCGGCGTCGCCTAACATCGTTTCCGGCCTGGTGGTTGCGACGGTTACATGTTCTTTGCCGTTTTTAAAGGGATATTTAAAATACCACAAATGGTGATGGTGATCTTCATGAAACACCTCTTCATCGGAAATCGCCGTATGGCAGCGCGGGCACCAGTTAACGATGTAATTGCCCCGGTAGATTAAGCCCTTGTCGAATAGATGCTTAAACACTTTATGAACGACGCGCGTCAATTCGGGGCTGAGCGTAAACCGTTCGCGCTCCCAGTCGGAGCAATCGCCTAACAGCCGTTTCTGTTCGAAGATGCGGTTGCCGTATTCTTCTTTCCATTGCCAGGCGCGTTCGATGAATTTATCGCGACCGATTTCGTGCCGGTTTGTGCCTTCCTTAGCCAATTGCTTTTCGACGACGTTCTGGGTCGCGATGCCCGCGTGATCCTTCCCTGGCTGCCAGTGCGATTCGAACCCTTGCATCCGTTTCATCCGAATCAGCATATCCTGTATCGAGTCCTGCAGTCCGTGTCCCATATGCAGCTGCCCCGTGATGTTGGGCGGCGGCATGATAATGCAGTACGGCTTCCGCCCGGACTTAGGATCGACCTTAAAAATCTTATTTCGTTCCCAATACCCGTACCACTTCTGTTCCACAGCCTGCGGATCATAAGTTTTCGGTAAATCTGTCATGGTTGTATTTCTTGAATTTCGTTTTTGACTTAAACTTATTAATATAAGATAATCGACGCCGGATTCAAAACCTGAAGTCGTGGATTGAAACCTAAGTTTATTCTAAACTCAAATTTCGCAAAATGCAGAAAAGATTGCCATTAGTAGCGCAGGCGTCCCTGC
>CAZWOY010000294.1:0-5552 GCA_964635255.1 uncultured bacterium | reverse complement strand
AATGAGTTATGGCTTATACGCTTCAAGGCGGTTGTACACTATTTAATGCACACAGTAGTATGTTAATGCTTAAAATTGAAATCCACCTGAATAAAAATACAATACGTAACATAGGCAAACTGATTTACAAAAATAAAAAAGGGCGATGTTGTATCGCCCTTTTTTTATAAAAAAACATGAATAAATCACTGTGCGGTAAACTTGATCGGTTGCTGCATCGGCACTTTCACCAGCTTATCGCGTTGCATTCCCGGCGAAAATCTCATTGCTTTCATAACCTTGACGCCGGCTTCGCCGAAACCGAGATCTTCAGGTTTTTCCTGAAGAACTTTGACGTCCTCAGGTATGCCTTGAGTGTTGACTGTAAATCCGATCAAAGCCATGCCGGAAATACCGAGTTCTCGAGCAACTTCGGGAAAGAGATTATGCTTAACGATGTAATCCGCTATCGCCTGCTGACCGCCTTGTAATTGAGGTTTTCTTTCAACTTTGTAAAATGGGACGATTTCCTCTTCTTCCGGCGGCGGCGGTGGCGGCGGCGCCAGATCGAAATCGTCAAGATCCTCAAACAGGTCTATATCGACGTCATCGGCAGGATCTATGTCGGGATCTTCGACCGGGATGGTCGGTTTTCTGGGCACTTTTACTTTTTTGACCGTACGCGTAATCGGAATATCTTCAACCTGAATGGCGACCGGTTCGACGCCGCGCATATCGACGTCCACTTCAAATTTCTTAAACGCCATTAACATGGCAATAATCAGAAACAGAGATATTGCCAGTGAAGCTTCAAGAACTCTGCGGTACTGTCGTTTCAGATCGAATTTAGGATTCTTTTTCCTCATTCTATCCTCCGCCCTTGAACCGGGTTGAATAATTTACTCTGAGCGTAAACGCATCTCGCAATTGCTCCTGTATATCGCTGACCAATCCCATTTTCGCGCGTTTATCCACTTTCAGAGAGACGATCAATTGATTATCTTCATCCAGTTTTTGTCTCATTATCTTCGAAATACTATTCATTGCGTTCACTGGAATCAGCTTATCATCAATTGAAATCGTGTTTTTATCATCCGCCCAGATATACGCTAAATGCCGTTTTGATTCGATTTTCTTAGTTTGGTAGGCGGCGGGAGTAACGATGGGAATACCCTGAGATCGTTTAATCACTGCCGTTACCATAAAGAAAAATAACAGCATGAAAACAATATCCGGCAGGGAAGAAGTGGGAATATCCTGCTTTGGCTGTTGTTTCTTTTTAAACATACGATCCTCCAGCGCACGGAATTATTGAATGGACTAAAAACATTGTTGAACTAACCTTATCGTTCGGGCTCGGCAATGGAGATTTTGGTCGCGCCCGATTCTTTAACGATATCCAAAACTGTAATGTAATCATTGTAATCCGTCTGTCGGTCGGTTTTAATCGATACAATCAGTTTCGGTTTTTCATCGGAATCCAATCCGCGTTCCTGAAGCTTTGTTCTAAGTCTCTCTTCGAGTGTATTCTCATCGACCGGCTCTTCCTCGAAAAGAATCATTCCTGCGTCGTTTACCAGTATCTTAGCGATGTTTTTAGGATTAATCTTCGCTTCACCGCCTCGTTCAGGCAGAACCATCGGGATGCCTTTATCCATGTCGATGGTCGTCGATAACAGGAAGAACGTTAAAAGCAGAAAGGCAATGTCCGCCAGTGAAGCGGATGGAATCTCCGAATGGCGTTCCTTTTTGTTTTCAACTAACATGATTTATTGACTTGCCTTTTGCTCTTCCGTAAGCAGATCCACAAATTCAATCGAGGATTCTTCCATGTCAGCCGTAATTTTATCGATACGGGCAACAAAGAAATTATGGAAAAACTGAATAATAATTGCGACAATCAAGCCAAACATGGTCGTGAGCAAAGCTTCGGAAATACCGCCGGCGACCAGGGAAGGCGATATATCATTCGCTTCGGCGATCGAGTCGAATGCATTGACCATACCGCTGATCGTTCCGACAAACCCAAGCATCGGGGCGATCGATACGGCGGTAGCAAGCCAGACCAGATTTTTTTCAAGAAACGCCATTTCTACGGTGCCGGCAGCCATAATCGATTTTTCGACTGCGTCGATGCCGCGCTCTATACGTTCCAAGCCGGCTGACATAACATTTGCAATCGGACCGCGAGTATTGGCGCAGACGTCTTTAGCCTTATCCGCGCCACCGCTCCTGTACGCTTCTGTAAGGTTCTGCATAAACCTTTTCGAATTGATTGAAGCTTTCGAAAGCGTCCACAGCCGTTCAAACGTGAACATCAATCCGATAATCAGGATGCCGAGGATGGGGTACATGAAACTCCCACCCTTAATGAAATATTCTACCATTTTGTCTTATGCTCCGAAATTTCGGTTATTTTCTAAATTACTAAAATCGAAAAACAGGAAACTAAAAATTAAGTAAAAATCAATCCGCCTGTCAACCTCTAAAGAAAACCTAACGCCAAATCGCTGCAATCTCTTTCGCCTCATTGAAATGCTTTAACGCCTCTTGAACCACTTCATCGTTATGAATCCGAGCTTTGTAATAATGCTCGCGATCACTCCATAATAATTGGGCAATATCGGCTTCGATCGAGCGCGCTAAATAATCCTTGTCCTTCTCAAAAATTTCATCCGTATAAATATAGTCTTTATCTTTTGCATATTGAATCAATCCTTTGAGTTCGTCCTCTGTCAAATCGAAATTAACTATAAATTCATCAAAATTGCCGTCTGGCTCTAATCCTTTGTCTTTGATTAACTTTTCAGCATAAGTAAACAAAACTCTACCGCTGATAAGTCGCGCCGTTGCGACGGTTGGCAGGATCGGTTCTATTTCTACATCGGGCGTTATGCCCGAAAGTGAATATAGTTCCCTTCCGGCTAATGAATAGAAGACCTCGCCGTTATTTTCGCTTTCCTCGTCCTCGGATTCGTTTTCGTCTCGATAATGAACAGCATAGTATTCGCCTCGGCCTTTATCATAAGGTCGCTGTACAAGCCTGCCCGACGGCGTGAACCAATGTGCGGTGGAAAGCCGGATAACGGCGCCGTCGCGCATCTGGTAGGGATATTGTACCAATCCTTTGCCAAAGCTGTTTGTGCCGGCGATCAATCCGCGATCTAAATCCTTTATTGCTCCAGAAACAATCTCCGAAGCTGAGGCGCTGCCTCCGTTTATAAGCGCGATCAGATCGAACAGCGGGTGAGTTGCCTCATTTGTACTGATGTAAGTGGAATCATTGGAATTGATTCGGCCCTCGCGCGAAACGATAACTTTGCCGCCCGGGATGAATTTATCTGCAACCTCAACAGCCTGTGTGAGCCTCCCGCCCTCATTATTTCGTAAATCGAAGATCAACCTTGTCATGCCTTTGGATTCAAGATCCAACAGAGCCGTCTCCAGTTCTTCGCTCGTTGTCTGCATGAACTGCGTCAATTGAATATAGCCGGTTGAATCATCGATCATGAAGCTTGCTGTTATCGAGTTGATCGGAATTTTATCCCTGACGATTGTAAAATCCAATGGTTCGGGATAACCTTCCCTGGCAACCTTTATATCGACGGTGGTTCCTTTTGGACCGCGCAGCTTTTTAAACACTTCGTCGGTGGTAATGCCATAAGCGTTAACGCCGTCGATTTCGATAATCCGGTCGCCGGAACGCAAGCCGAGTCGTTCAGCGGGAGTTCCGTTGATCGGTGAAATAACGGTTATCAATTCATTTTGTATTACGAAGGAAATCCCTATGCCCTCAAACTCGCCGACGTCTCGTTCAGAAATTTCCTTTTGCTGCTCATAGGGTATATAAATCGAATGCGGATCAAGCCGCTTTAACATCCCCTCGATCGCGCCTTCCGCAAGCACATCCAGATCAGGTTCCTTAACATACGCTTCCTGAATTAACTTCATTATCGAGGTTATCTTGCGCGCCTGCATTACCAGATTGCCGCTTGCGTTTACGAGGCGGGTTGAAATCCAGAAAATGGCTATTGCTAAGACTATGAATAAGGTTGCATTGAATACTCTTCGCGACCTCTTGCCAGAATCCGGATTTCTCGTTTTAAAAAACATTAAATTAAACTCCTGAATCTATAGTTCTAAGATTAGTTGTAGCTAATCTTTTGAAAAACCAGTATTTTTTCTTTCGTCATCGTCGCATCGACCAATCCGGCTACATTGGTTGGACTGTTGCGCGACGGCATCCTTTTATTTGGAATGTTCCTGTCGAACATAGCAATCTGATTAAAGCCGTATCGCATGAAAAATTCCGTAAGAGCGCTGTCGGTCGGCAGCGTTATTCCCTGCACTTTTCTGTTCGAAACGACATAACACACGCAGCCGAGCGGTTTTACCACCCTCGACAAATTCTCGCATGATCTTCGCAAATCCTCGTAAAAAGAATACACTTCCTTTGCGCGCTTTGGATTTTTCGAATCGACATCCATTATTACGGCGTCTAAGGGATTTAAATCAAAAGATTTGACAACTTCGTATTTAACGCCGCCCATCAGTTTTTTATCGACCCTAAAAGCGTCTTCGATTCCCAACCATTGGTTCGACAGCCTTGAAAACTGCCCGTAAGCGACCGTAGTCGTGGAATCTCCGTATGGTGGAGACGTTATTATCAAATCGACGCTGTTGCCGCTTATCTCTTTTTCCGGAATATTTTCGACTGTATTAATGTCAAGTATCCTTGCTTTGGGCTTCCAATTCTTATGTGCAAAATAAGTTCGAAAATCGAGATTGCCTTTTTGATTTCTCCTTAGTTTCAGCATCATTCGTTTAAACGTATCGGGATTATGATTCTCTAATTCTTTTCCCTTTTTGCGAACCAATTTAAATTCGCCGGCTTTGGTGTACGAACTCTCGCGTATCGTCTCGCTGAACGCCACTTTGAAAAAGTTTTTAATATCCGTCCGCTCGATCTGATCGATAAAATATTTAATTGTGGTTAATTCCAATATCGTTTTATTGTCGAACCAAAACTCTATATTCTTAAAATTTGGCGCTTTGCCAATGAATTCGTCAGTATCATGGTTGCTTAGAAAAATCCTAAATTCTTCGACGCTTTCTTCTAAATCAACCTCATCGATCAAAGTGCATTTCGTTTTCGCAATGATACGCGCTAAGGGGTTTAGATCGGTTCCGATTACATCGAAGCCGCCTAAAATTCCTTCAACCAATGACGTGCCGGTTCCGCAAAATGGATCGAATAAAAGACCGGGCTTTCCATTGTGAAAACTGTTGAGCAAACCTCGAGCAACCTGCGGAATCATCATCGCCGGATAGTAATGATAGCAATGCGTAAAGTACTTGGTAAACGCTTTCTTAAAATCCCACGATTTAATATGTAGTTCCGAGGTTCTCATATAAGCGCTATATCAATGGAATCCTATTTGTATATAGCTTTTCAAGGTTTTTTTCATAAATGCGAAATGCAGTTCCACGATTTCTGATCGATTTGTTTTCTTTTTTTACCATGTGCAATAAATAGTGAACAAATTACCAACTCGTTCCCACGCTCCTGCGTG
>CAZWOY010000293.1:0-5574 GCA_964635255.1 uncultured bacterium | reverse complement strand
TTTATTTTCATGTTCCGTGGTGAAGCTCGCTTCATGAATAATTACTGGGAAAATAGAATTCTCATGAACCCAAAAAGTAGCCCGGATATGCTTATCCGGGTGTCGGAAATGAGTGTCCGACTCTCTAATCTTGCCGGCGCGCACCATATCATCCAGCGCCCGCATAACCTCTTCGACGGGCGTCATAAAATCCCAGGCATGGAGCCAGTACAAATCGATATAATCGGTATTCAGCCGCTTGAGGCTCGCTTCGAGCGATTGAACCATATTCTTGCGGTGGTTGCCGCCTCCGTTCGGATCGCCGGGACGCATATTGAGCGTATATTTAGTCGCCAGCACAACGCTTTCTCGTTCTGAAGCGATAAATTCACCCGTCAGTTTTTCACTGGTTCCGTCGGTGTATCGATTCGCCGTATCGATAAAATTCCCGCCTGCTTCGCGGTATTTATCATAAACCTGTTTGCTTTCCTCTTTCGCAGCTCCCCACCCCCATTCTTTCCCGAAAGTCATTGTTCCCAGTGACAGTTCGGAAACTCGAAGACCGCTTTTGCCTAAGAGTTTGTATCTCATGAATGTCTCCACTTAATGATTTTGTTTATACTAAAGACGTTTTCTTTTTACTTTCTATTGGCTGAAAAGTAGGTCGAACACTCTTGTTAGACATTCCTTCTTGGCGGAGGCGTTTCAGAGAATGTTAAAATAGAATAAAGCAGTTCGAAAACTCTTGTTTGACGCTCCCTATCTGTCAAATTCAGTCTGTTTTGCGTCTTCCTGCCTTTGTATTTATTTCTATCTCCCGGTGAATTAGGAGAATATTGCCAGAAGCAATTCCGAATCGTCTATTAACTTATAAACGGGCTTTTTCCCTGACAATCTCTCGCTTTCATCGATAATAATAGGCACGCCTTCGCCTCTTTTCTCCATATAATACTTCCTATTCACATTGGCAATGCCGTCGGGAATCGAAATATCTGACAATAAGCCGGTTATAAGTTCATTGCGCGTAGCCTGCCTCATTGCTATACTCTCGATTGTAACTGTATTGGGCAGCGCGCCCGGCGAATAGATTTCGAGACGGTCATCGAACATGAAAAACCGGATTTTTGAACCGTGAATCGAGTAATCCCGGTGCGCCGCGGCGTTAACGACAGCCTCAAATACCGCCCGTTCGCTGAACTGCGGTTGTTCAATTCGATGGGGAGCTTTCCGGGCTTCAACGGTCTGATTTTTGTTTAAAAACGACAGCGCCTGATCGATCTGTTCGTCAAGCGGTCCGGTGATTTTCTTGGCGTCCGTCTGATAATTGGAATCCGGTTTGACGCCTCGATAGCGAACGGCTTCGATGTAAGCGTTTGGAAGATATTTTTCAGGATGTTCGCTGCAAAGCAATACGCCCGCGACCGATGGATGGACGGCGCCGTTTTCCAAATTAGCCAAAATGCCTCTTTTTAAAAGTACAATCTCGTCCGGTTCATTTGATCGCCTTAAAAATCTGCGCCAGAGCTTCTCAGATAAGTCATCGACGCTAGAATGCGGAACGGCTTGCTCGTCGAATCGGATCAATCGGGTTTGGCTTTTCTGCTGAAATAAGCGCGCTAAAAAATCAGGCGCTATTTTGCGCTTGGAACTGCCTTGCCGGTAGAAATATCCGCCCGGACTCTCATGAACAAACAAACTGCGCGGAATGTCTATTTTCAAAACGGCTCGCATAATTCCGGCGCTGTCCGGCAATTCGAGTCGAAAGGTATGCATCATAGGCGGGGGAGTAATACTGTCGGAGCAGATTTCGGAAACAAACGACTCGACAATATCCAATTTATCGAGTGGGACGCCAATAATATCCTTGCTTTTATCGTCCACGCCGATTATGATTGCGCCTCCTTGCGCATTTCCCATTGAAGCGATTTCATCGGCAAGATCGCTGCGTTTGGGACCTGAAACTTTTCCGCCTTTAAAATGAACCGTTTTTAATTCTAATGACGTATCTTCGCCTAATCTTATTTTGCGCAGCAATTCCTCAGGGCTTTCAAACACGGTTTTTCTCCAATGTTATGCGGCGATACCTTTGATTAAAAGCGTCTTTTCCGCCTTCCATTATGTCGCAGATAGTCGCTCGCACTTTTATGTCCTGCAAACAACCTTCGCTTTTCTTGTGTGTTTGCCCATTCCTGACTTCAAGAGCGATAACCTGTTCGGCGTCGCCATTGACGACGATGTTTGCGTTGTGGGTTACTACGATCACCTGTCTATATTGTTTTTTCTCGCGTAATTGTGCAACAATCATCGAATAGATCAACTCATTGTCCAAATCGTCCTCCGGCTGATCCAAAATTAAGGGTTCATTCCCATAAGATAATAAAAAAGCCAATAAGGCGGCAGTTTTCTGCCCCGGCGATCCTTCATTAATCGGTCGGAATTCTTTTCCATTTTTGCCAGAACTATATTCCACCTTTAAGGAATCCTCAGGAAACCAAAGCTGCAAACGATCAAAGGTCTCAGGCGTTAACCCTGACAAGCGATCGCCAAATCGTTTGTCTGCTAATTTTATATTATCTGGATTTCCGATTGATATTTGAAATAACTCCTTTTTAATTTGCTTTAATATGTCTTTAATGGATATTTGCTTTTTAAGTCCATCTCTGATTTTTTCCGATATATTATCGAAATCTCCTTTAAATGAACCTTCTTCACATTGTAAAAGACGCCTAATATCAATTTCAGCGCTATTAATTTCCCCAAATGGAACCACTTCAATTTTAATAAAACTATTATCCGCTAAGATCTCGTTTAAAAACTTTTCCCGCAATCTAGTTAATTCACGCCTGATTTCCGCTAAGCTGTTTAGGCGCTCTTCAGACTCTCTCGCAATTGCCGTTATTTGCTCCCGACGTGAGACAATATCTTTTAGTTTGGATTCAAGTTCCTGCCGGCGCTGAACCAATTCACCATATTTAGCAGGATCTCCGGCGTCTTTGCTTCTTAACTTTTTTACTAATTCAGCATAATTTTGTTCAGCCAATTTACAGCGTCGCCGCCATTCAGAGTTGTCTCGTTCCTGCATCCATTCGCTGATAATTGTATCAAATTCTTTAGAAAGTTCATTAAGGTTTTCACTGATTTTTTCTATCTTTTTTCGATAAACCGACGCCTTAGAACACAAATCCTTTTCCTCTGCACCATCTGCGCCTAAAGTCGTTTCATCGATCTCATCGGGAATCAAATCTTTTCCCATATCACGTAAGCGCTGTCCATGATTTGCCCATGTGGTCTCCCAGTCCTCGACAATTTTCTTCTGTCGCGTTCTTTTTTGATATTCTCTTAGAATATCGGCATGTCTGGCTTCTTCGAATACTTTTAGACTTTTTTGAACGTCTTCTAAATTCCCCCGGTATGTCGATACATCGGCTAATCCAGCTTCAATTTCGCGTATTTTTGCTTGCAACCTAAGGTATTTTACTTCTTCCTTTTTCATCCTTTCCACTAAGGATTGCTTTTCATCACCAATTGCACGATCGATTTCTCTCAATAAGGCAATCGGTTGTTTAGCCATTTCAAATATCTGCTTCTGACTATAAATTCGAACCGGAAAGCGCTGTTTAATATCCCCCGGCTCTTTCTGCCATGTATTATCTTCGGTTTCGACTTGAATCGGTTCGGCTTCGCCGGATTGATTCCATTGCACAAGGTAGCGTGAATTGTCCTTACGATATTGAATTTTAAGCAAAGATTCTGCGGTTAAAAGACCATTGTCGCCTCGAGACGAATTGGATCTAAAATATTTCCTGAATTCATCTGTTATCGACTCAGGCAATTCATTTTCGCGTCTTAAAACCAGACGTAAAAACTCGAGTATCGTGGATTTTCCCGTGCCTCGTCCTCCGATGATCGTATTTAACCAAGGATTGAAGGTAATCTGAAATGGGTCGGGCTTACCAATATAATACGCTTTATTAATCACAATAGATTCGATAACCAATGAGGCATGTTGATCATTAGGATTTTCAGAACATTGGATGGAACGTTTGACCGATAGATCGCCATCCAATAACGCCAACCGCAATCCTTCGAGGCTGGGCGTTCCCATTTTAATCCAGGTATAATGGCTTCCGGAGTAACGTTCTCCCGGTATGCCTTCACGATGGTGCGAATCCGATCCTAAGACTTTAGTCCAATTCAAACCTAACTGTGAATATTGGGAAGGTATTTGTGGATTGATATGTATAGATTCCATTGCGATTACATATTCAGCTTTTAAGCTTTGCGCTAAGGTTGTTCCACGAGAAAAATTCGGATGAAATAGTCCATTTAAATCGTCGACATGCGCCGGAATCGCTAAACCACCGGCTTCTGAGATAATTTTTACAACTTCAGGGAACGATCTTTTTGTGACGTCGTCGCTTTTCCCTTTTGTCCCTTCAAATTCAGCCTTTCCCAACAAACTATCAATATCGGATGTAGTCTTATCAGGCCCAAAAATAGCTAATAAATGGATTCCTCCATGAACCGATATTTCAACTCCGGGAAAGAGATATAACGGACGGAAATCATCAGGTTTTTCAGTTTCGAGAACAGAAAGGGCGACTTTTAAAAGATCGATCCATGCGCCGCTGTTATGATCTGTAACAGCAACACAATCTACTTTCGCTTTCATAAAGTTGAGCAGCCACTCTTTCGGATTAATCTCTTTTAACTCTCGTTGGCGCGGTCCTTTGCCATAATCTTCCGACTCCGGCGTATGAGTATGAAAATCGAATTTCCACCAGCGCGAGCCCGCAAAATTCCAATCTTTCAAAACCGATCTCCTATTTTAAGCAACTGCTCTATTCGGCTAAACAGCGATAAAACTCTCGAATAGAACTTTAGAGAAATTTAAAGAATATTAACGGCGAATCAACCTTACAAATCGCACTTTGCTTAACATTTCCACAAAATAACAGCCCAAACCAATTCAACCTAATTTTCTAAACCACTCAAAATATTCTTCTATCACTTGACAAAATGTTCGACAAACCATAGTTTTACTGATTATCCAAAAATAATTAGGCAACAAGGGAGTAAAAAGTGGAATTTGAAGATCGACTTAGCGAGAGTCTCGAGGATTACCTGGAAGCCATTTTCCACATTGTTGAAGAAAAGAAAGCCGCAAAAGCCAAAGATATAGCTAAGCGGCTCGATGTAAACAGCTCGTCGGTAACCGGCGCGCTGCGGGCGTTGTCGAAACGCGGACTGGTTAACTATGCGCCCTATGATTTGATCACACTCACCGATGAGGGCGAGAAAATTGCCGAGGACATAGTCCAGCGTCACAGGTATTTGCGCAAATTTTTGTCCGAAGTGCTGAAAGTGGAGGAAAAGGAAGCTGAAGAAAACGCCTGTCGCATGGAACATGTAATTTCACCTGATGTGCTGATCCGAATCCATAAACTGGTCGATTTTATTGAAGACATAACCGAGGGCAAACTTGCATGGAGTAAGCAAAAAGGCTTTACCTTATAAAAATAAATCGTGCATTATTACTACTATGTGCATAAAATAGTCGCCGTCTCACGGAATCCGCTTGATGAGGAATACTAT
>CAZWOY010000292.1:0-5625 GCA_964635255.1 uncultured bacterium | reverse complement strand
AGAAAGTTAGAAAGTTAGAAAGTTAGAAAGTTAGAAAGTTAGAAAGTTAGAAAGTCCTAAACTTCATATTGTTCTCATGCTCAAGCGTGGGCTTGATTTTAAATCCAAGAGCTTGCAGACGCCCTCGTCTGCAAGCTCTTTTTCATCAGAATTACGATTGATTAGCTTGCATTATAGCTGGGAAAATAGACCGCTTAATCTCCCCCCTTCTATCTGAAGGGGGGATACAGGGGGGTTGCGACTTACGTCAGAAAATGAGTCTATTTTCATATTGCGTGGCGAAGCTCGCTTCATGAAAAATTCGTCGCTCGCCTCAGTTTTTACCCTATCTGCCTGTAATCAAGGACGCTTCATTTGTATATTTATACTATGTTGAAAATCGCTGAAAATAAAGCGTGAACGAACGAATCGAAGTCATTCCCTGGAAGGATTGCGGACATTTCTGGACGTTGGATAAGCCGGCTATGGATTTTCAGTATGCGCACAACCTCGCTATTATTGGTGGAAAGCCGGATGCTAAAGGGAAAAGGGCGATGCTTGCGCTCTCCAGACTGCCGCATAATATTCCCGCGAACGAACCCTGGCTGACCGCTGTGCGGGCTGCGGTTGACTATGCTGGAAATAAAGGCTGTACAATCGTTTCAAGCTTCGGTTTAACCGGTTGGAGTTATATTTCCTGGTATGCGGCTCGACAAAATTATCCATTGTGGCTGGTTCTCCCTCCGGGCCGGATATTTAATTTGGTCGAAAATGCCGATAATATCAGGCGTCAGCTTTCAGCCCATAATTCCGGGATTTCTTTCATACAGCCGGTAATTGAGAATACAGACGGCAAAAAGTCTCGTATTCCCAAGGCATATCAGATGCAGCTTCGCGACCGGATTGCGTTTCACGCGGCTCATATTCGGTTCCCGATCGCTTTGCGCAAGGGCAGTTTCTGGATCAAACTCATTTCGGACTGCGCCGGCATAGACAATCGATTTGCCGTTGAATACCCTAAGCGGCATAAACTGGTTTGGAGCGCATTGAAACATTCCGGCGTCGATCCGGAATTGCAGATAGATAAGGATCTATTGATTCACTGGACGCGAGGAACTTTCGGACCCTGGTACGGCGAAAATATCTCCGATTATTTCGAAGCGCTGACTATCGCGGATAGAGGCAATCCCCGGGATGCATACAACACACTGAAGCGTATCGTTGAAACCGGAATCTTGCGCGGCAGCGGTGAAATCTTCAAAGGGAACAAGCCTGCGCTGTCTTTTTCGAGCCGCCATCCGTCGAAGATTTTACAGTTGATCCGGTTTCGTTCAACGCTGGGGCATTGGAATTTTGAACCTTACGGCGTCGGATTCCCCAAAAACATCCTGCAGCAATTCGGTGGACGGCAGGTAATTTACGGTCAAAAAGAGGCATACAAAAATCTGCCTGAGGATTTAAAGCCGTTTTTTCAATTTGCAGGACGTAAAACTGATAACGGTTTAAAAAACGCCGACTGGAAAGCGGAATCGGAATGGCGTCTGATCGGCGATCTGGATTTTAATCATTTTCGCGGCCAAATGGTCGTATTCGTTCCATTTAAACATGAGGCTGAAGAACTGCGGAAAACATTGAACTGCCGGGTAATAGCGCTGGAAAAAGATCGATATGATATTTAATTTCAGAGACAATGCATTTCTTTCCGGAATATACGGAGCTCTCTGCCCTCACCGGAAACGGCTGATCTTCGGTTTGGTTTCCGCATCGATCGCCGCCGGATTCGAAGTCGCCGGACCGATACTGCTGAAAATGGGCATCGATAATCTCCGCCAGGGACAGCCGCTATATTATCTTTACATTTTTTCCGGCGCAATCCTTTTAGCGGCAGCGATTACCGGAATTTTCCGCTTTTTCATGCGCTTTCACGTAATCAGCGTTTCCCGCCATGTTGAGAGCGATGTTCGCGATACATTTTTCGCTCATTTGATGCGATTGGCGCCCGCCTTTTTCGACGTCAACCGCACAGGCGATATCATGGCGCGAGCCACGGACGATATCGAACGCGTCCGCATGGTTGCCGGACCGATGCTGCAGCATAGCGTTAATACCATCCTGCTGATTTTTTTCAGCGGTATTATGATGTTTACGCTCGATTATGTTTTAGCTCTCGGGGTATTAACGCTGGCTCCTATAGTCGGCGGCGCCGTCTTCATGGTCGCCCGGTATCTCCATATCGCCAACATCCGCCAGCAGGAGGCTTACAGCGACCTGAACAGCCACGTTCAGGAAAATCTGACGGGGATACGCGTGATAAAAGCTTTTGCGCGGGAAGACTATGAAATGGAAAGATTTGAGAAGGTTAGCAGGAAGTATTTTAAGCGCAGTATGAAAGTGGCAAAGGCGCAGGCGCTTTTCCATCCGCTTCTGGGAGCCATGATCGGCTTGGGCATAGCCGGAATTATGTACGTCGGGGGGCGTCGCGTCGCAAGCGATCAAATGACCTTAGGCGATTTTATCGCGTTTATGAGCTACCTGAATCTTATGACCTGGCCTATGATTGCGCTCGGCTGGCTGACTCATTTATATCAGCGAGGTTCGGCTTCCCATAAGCGGATTATGGAAATACTGTCTGCAAAACCTCAATTTGCCGACAGAAGCGAGAAAGCGGGTTTGCCCGATCTGGTTTCGGATGAATTCGAGAGACTGGCGGCGGAACGGGACAGTTTTGGCGGGAAATCGGACTTTACGGCTCCGCAAATTATTTACAAGGATATTAGCCTGCGGTACCGGGAAAACGAGTCCGAAGTCCTGTCCGGCTTGAATATTGCTATTCCGGCGGGCTCAACGACGGCGATTGTCGGGAAAGTAGGCTCGGGGAAAAGCAGCTTTGTGCGAATGATCCCCCGCTTGTACGACAGTTTGAAAGGTGAAATAATTATCGATGGAAAATCCTGGCGTAAATACAACATAACCGAACTGCGCAAAATGATCGGTTATGTGGATCAGAGTCCGTTTTTATTTTCTTCCACCATCCGTGAAAATATCGCTCTGGGAAATCCTGACGCGGCATTCGAAGAAATTATCGACGCGGCTAAAACCGCTTATTTCGACGAAGAGATAACCGATTTTTCGGACGGATACGATACGATGATCGGCGAACGCGGAGTTACGCTTTCCGGCGGTCAGCAGCAACGTTTGACCCTGTCGCGCGCGCTTTTGATCGATCCGCCGATTTTAATTCTCGACGACGCCTTATCCGCGGTTGACGCCGATACGGAATCCGAAATTTTGCTGAATCTGAAAGACCGATTGAAAGGCAGAACGACGCTGTTCGTGACCCATAGATTAAACGCTGCGGAAAACGCCGATAAAATCATCGTGTTCGATAAAGGCCGGCTGGCTGAGGAGGGAACTCACAGCGAGCTTCTGGAGAAAAAAGGTCTTTACGCGACCATGTTCCAGCATCAGCGTCTCCGGGAAGAATTGAGGGACCTGGTATGAGCGCCGGACCGATGGGATCTTTTCACGATGACGGTCAGGGATATGACGCTCAATTGATGAAGCGGCTTCTCGGGTATGTCAAGCCCTATACGTTTATCGTGGTTGTTTCCGTTTTTGCGATGATCTTATTAACCGGCGTCGAATTAGCCGGACCGCTGATTATCAAACATGGAATCGATAACTATATCGCAGTGGGGAAACTCGATGGACTCGAATATGTGATTCTGGTTTACATCGCGTTTTTAATCGCCACGTTTGCGCTGCGTTTCGCTCAAACATACATTACCTCCTGGCTGGGACAGTCGGTGATTTTCGATATTCGAACCAGGCTGTTCAATCATCTACAAAAGCAGGATCTGAAATTCATCGACTCCAAACCGGTCGGCTGGCTTATGACCCGTTTGACGAACGACATCCAGACCTTGTATGAGATGCTGTCATCCGGCTTAGTCGCGATATTCGGCGATCTTTTGACGCTGATAGGAATTATGGTTGTTCTGCTGGCGTTGAACGTCAAACTTGCGCTGGTTACGTTTATCGTAATCCCCCTAATCTTCTGGGCGGTCATCACATTCCGCAACAAGGTTCGAGGCATATTTCGGATTATCCGCGAGGCTCGCGCCGAACTGAACGGTTATGTGCAGGAGCATCTTAGCGGAATTCGCACGGTTCAACTGTTCGTGCGGGAAACGGAGACCTTCAAATATTTCCAGAAGTTGAACCACGCCTTCAGAAATGCATATATAAGAATCATTCGGTATTTCGCTATGTTCTTTCCGGCTGTAACGTTTCTTTCGGCTTTGGCGACGGCGTTGATTCTGCTTGCCGGCGGCTTAATGATCCGGGAAGATCTGCTGACGTGGGGCGCGCTGGTCGCTTTCCTCCAGTATTCCGAAAGATTTTTCCGGCCGATACGGGATCTCAGTGAAAAGTACAACACGATGCAGGCGGCAATGACCGCTTCCGAAAGGATTTTCTGGCTGAGCGACGTTAAGCCGGAAATCGATGAACCGGAAGAATCTTTGAATCCTGACACTATCGAAGGACAGATCGAATTCGACCGGGTCGGTTTCGAATACAAGTCGGGCGAACCGGCGCTGAAGGACGTATCTTTCAAGATTGAACCGGGTGAAACCGTTGCCGTTGTCGGCGCTACCGGAGCCGGCAAAACGACGATGATTAATTTGCTGCTGAGGTTTTACGATGTGACTTCAGGCAGGATTCTGCTGGATGGAGTAGATATTCGGGACATGACGCAGAAAGAGCTGCGGAATCACTTCAGCGTAGTTTTGCAGGATGTGTTCCTGTTCAGCGGGAGCATTGCGGAAAACGTGTCGTTAGGCGATCTGGACAGCGAAAACGAACGAGTGACCATGGCGCTTGAGCAAGCCAATGCGCTGTCGTTCGTATCTTCCCTTCCCAACGGTAAAGACGAGCCGGTTGGCGAACGCGGCGCCAGGCTTTCCGGCGGGCAGAAACAGCTTATCGCGATAGCCCGCGCCATAGCCGCCGATCCGCCGCTGCTGCTGCTTGACGAGGCGACCGCCGCCGTAGACACCGAAACCGAACGGCAAATTCAGGACGCCCTCGAAAAATTGATGCAGGGAAGAACCACCCTCGTCATAGCCCACCGCCTGTCCACGATCCGCAACGCCGACCGGATCATAGTCATGCATAAAGGGAGACTGCGCGAGATCGGCGCACATGAAGAATTAATGGACGCGAACGGAATCTATGCCAAGCTCTACAGGCTCCAGTTCGCAGAGTTGGACGCCGCCGTATAGTTTTTACCACAGAGAACACAGAGGGCGCAGAGGTTGCTCAAGTATTTTCAACCCCTTTCAACCCTTAGCATAAAAATTGAGATTTATTCAAAATCACAAAATCACAAAATTACAGAATCAAAGAATCACAAAATTACAGAATCACAGAATCATTTCGCCAAAACCATCTTCCGAACCCGCCGAACGCCTTCAGCCTCCAAAACCGCAAAATACAACCCCGCCGGAGCATCCGAACCATCCCACGAAAACGCATGCCCCCCTTCCAACATTACATCATTACAAAATTCCAACATTCTCCGCCCATGCACGTCATAAACCCGCAGCGAAACATCCTGAGCATAAGGCAGATAGAATTTCAGAT
>CAZWOY010000291.1:0-5672 GCA_964635255.1 uncultured bacterium | reverse complement strand
TATGAAACAAAATCCGCGATCATCCGTTGCATCCGTGTTATCCGTGTTCCTATTCCTCTCGTAGGAATAACTACACTTAGGCAAAATGTCGAACAAGAGTGTTCGACCTACTGTTTTTGTCCGCCGCGCCGGTACGCCGGCATGAATAATCCTAGAGATTGAAAACAAATCGCGAAATTCATCTTTGAAATTTGTAAATAAGCACATTGTTGTTAAATTAGTAAATTAGTAAAAAAAGAAAAGTTTGGCTTCTTTGCTTGATTGGTAAAACATGTCATTTTGAGCGTCGATATTTAGCCAACTTCAACCTGACCACGACCCAAACAATGAAGGAGCAATAATGGAAAAAATCATTCAATATATCCGCTCACAGCATGACCGGTATCTGAAGGAATTGACTGAATTCCTCAGAATACCGTCAATTTCCAGCGACCCCAACTATTCCGAAGCGATGTGGAAGACTGCCGAGTTCACCAGGGATCAATTGCTGGAAGCGGGATGCGCTATGGCGGAAATAACGGAAACGACCGGTCATCCCGTAGTCACGGGTTCCATAATAACCGATCCTAAATTGCCCACGATACTTATTTACGGGCATTACGACGTACAGCCGGTCGATCCGATCGAATTGTGGGAAAAAGATCCGTTTGAAGCTCATATTAAGAATGACACGATTGTCGCGCGAGGCGCGGCTGATGATAAAGGACAGGTTTTTATGCATTTTAAGACTGTCGAAGCCTTTAGAAAAACACAGAGCATACTCCCGGTAAATATTAAATTTTTAGTTGAAGGCGAGGAAGAAATCGCAAGCCCAAGTTTGGGAAAATTTTTAGAGAAAAAGAAAGACGATCTAACAGCGGATATAATATTAATATCCGACTCTTCGATGTGGGACGCCGGTATGCCGGCAATTTCCTATGGACTGAAAGGACTGGCATATCTGGAAATCTTCGTAACCGGTCCCAACAGGGATCTTCACTCCGGCGAATTTGGCGGCGCCGTTGCAAATCCGGCTGAAATACTTGCCAGAATGATTGCGCAAGCTAAGGACAAAGATGGCAGGATCCTTATACCGGGATTCTATGACAAGGTGGTTGAAGTTACCGAGGCTGAAAGAAAATTACTTGGCAGAGCGCCTTATGATGAAGAGAAATATAAAAAAGACCTTGGCGTAAATGAATTATGGGGCGAGACGGGATTTAATCCTCTGGAGCGAACCTGGATAAGACCAACATTTGAAGTAAATGGAATCTGGGGCGGCTTTACAGGCGTTGGGGCTAAAACGGTTATCCCTTCGAAAGCCGCCGCAAAACTCTCGATGCGACTGGTTCCGGATCAGGATCCAACCGAAATATGTGAATTAGTTGAAGATTTCTTCAAATCCATTAAACCTGACAGCGTCGATATAGCATTTCAGCGCCATGCCGGAGGCTATCCTGTAGTCGTTCCTCTGGATAATCCGTTTATGGAACCCGCCAGACGGGCTTTAAAAGAATCATTTGGCGCCGAACCTCTCATGCTCAGAACCGGCGGTTCTATTCCCATCGTAGCAGATTTCAAAAAAATCTTAGGCTTGGATTCGCTGCTGGTAGGTTTTTGCCTGCCCAGCGCTCGCGCGCATTCGCCCAATGAGAACATGCATCTCCCTTCGCTTTTCACCGGCATGGAAAGTCTCGTGCGAATGCTGAATTATTTTGGTAAAACAGGTTAACCCAAAACATGCTTTTTAGATTCACTATTTTATTTTTATTCATCAGTTGCTTATCGGCAAATGGCTTCGAAGCAAATATCGACAGTTTATTACAGGCGCAGCGGGACCGCGGCGGAGCATTTGGCGAACATCTGTTTGATGTAGTAGATAATGCGCGTAATCGCGGATTGACAGAGGAAGAAACGAAATCGTTAAGATTCCTGGCTGCTTATCTGCCATTAAGCGACATCGCTGCCGTGACGCCTGAAATGCTGATTGAAAACGTCCGGTTGGCTTATGTAGCGAAAAACCGATTTAGCTGGGGCGAACAGATACCAGAAGAGATTTTTCAGCATTTTGTGCTGCCGCACCGAATATCTCAGGAGCCTTTTGTCGATGGCTGGCGTCAAAAGTTTTTAGAAGAGATAACGCCTCGAGTTGAAACGCTGTCAATGTCTGAAGCGGCTTTGGAGGTTAACCACTGGTGTCATGAGAAGGCTACATTCAAACGTTCGTCCGGTCGGGATCAGGATCCGTTGACAACTATAAGAGCCGGATTGGGACGCTGTGAGGAAGAAATGATTCTGACCATTGCCGCCCTTAGATCAGTGGGAATTCCCGCGCGGCAATGCTACACTCCCTATTGGGCTCACTGCGACAATAATCACGCATGGGTTGAAGCCTGGGCGGACGGCGCCTGGCATTATATGGGCGGGTGCGAACCCAAGCCGGAACTGGACGACGCCTGGTTCACAAAAGCCGCCGGTAGAGCGATGCTGGTCGTCAGCACAGCTTATGGGGAGTATTACGGCGATGAACCGGCGCTAAGAAGATATGAGCGATCGACGCTCTTAAATTCAACCGGGGTCTATGGCGCCACTCGCACCATCGATTTAACTTTATTGAATGCTGAAGCGGAACCTCTTGACGACAAGCGCATTATATTCAGTTTGTTCAATTATGGCTCCTTCATGCCTGCCGCTGCGCTATATACTAATGAGGAAGGCAAGTGTTCAATGGTCTGCGGAAATGGGTCCTGGATGATTTCCGCCGGCGATGAAAACGCTTCGGTTTTGATTTTTAATCCTCATTCGCAAAATGAAGTTGTTCTCAATCTGACCGATCCCGATTCACTGCGGACGATAAGCCAAATCGATTACTATCCCCCGCCGGAGGTCGAGATCAACCAGAATGAAGCCCATCCGCCGGATTCTTTATTCAAGCGGCGATTGGCGCTGGAAGACAGCATTCGAAATGCTAATGTGTGGAGCGTGTGGGCGATGGAAACGGGAATTGCAGAACTTCCCGATGAGAACGCGAAACCTGATTCGATGCTGTTGTCCGATTTGTACAATTCAATTGACGACTTTTCCGATTTAGAATTCTCTTCAGTACTGGAAACTATGGAGAACGCGCGCGGAAACTGGGGGATTATTTACTATTTCATAACAAATGAATTTCCGGATATCTTCAGACCGGTTGGAATACAAGGTGGAAAAAGCTATTCGGACAGTGAAAAATGGATCCGATGGAAGTTTATCACAACGCTGACTGACAAGGACTTGCGAGATTTTAATTTAGAAATTTTAACGGATCATTTCGAGTATTCCACCATCGACAAAGCGCTGACTTCGTCTGATATAATGAATAAACTGGACAGAATGGATGAAAAAGAACAGAAGCGTTTTTGGGATTTTATCGTTAAACCGAGGATCGATTGGGAGCCTTCATCCACATGGCGCAAAGACCTGAACGCTTTGTTTGCAGATAAACCCAAATTAGCCGAATCCAGATCAGATGAAAAAGTCATCGAGTGGATAAAAGACAATATTAAAACCGATGAACAGCATGATCGCTTGGGTTCGCAATTGACGCCGGCGGCGACTTTGAATTTGAAGCGAGGTACAAAAAGAGATCTTGAACGTTTATATATCGGTCTATGTCGAGTGCGCGGAATACCGGCGCGATTTAACGAGGTCAACCATAGACTTGAGCGATGGAGTGGAGAAAAATGGATATATGTCGATTTTGCCGATGAAGAGAAAGAAGAAACTGTTTCCGTAGAAAAAGGTTCGATTTTTATAGACGTCGACGAAAGATTATACGAAGAAGCCCCGGCTTTAGGCAACCAACTGCCTGAATCGCCGGAGTCATGGCATGACGTCCCTTCCGACAGCGCTCTGAATAAAATTTTATATCTGCGAGATTGGTCAGTGCAAAAGTGGGAAAAGGATCATTTTTCTGTGGTTGATTTCGGATACAAAGAACCTTACACGAAAATAGAATGGCCTAAAAAACTTGATCCCGGTTTATACTGTCTTACGACCGGATTTCGCAGGAAAGACGGATCGGCTCCTGTAAATATTAAGTGGTTTGAGATTAAGGAAAATGAAGAAACGCATATTAATCTGAAGTTCAGAGAGCAAAAAGAGAACCAATAGGATTTCTGGGAAAATAGACAGCTTAATCTCCCCCCTTCTATCTGAAGGGGGGATACAGGGGGGTTGCGACTTACGTTGGAAAATGAGTCTATTTTCATGTTCCGTGGCAAAGCTCGCTTCATGAGCAATTTCTGGGAAAATAGAATTCTGGCATTATCGCATTGAGTGCGCAGTCATTCAACCGCAACATACACCAGAGAATACAAAGAGAGTGCCTGTTAGGTGTCCCCACCTGACAGGTTGCTATTATTGTTCTTAGGGCGCTTTTAACGTCGGTTGAGGACGCCTGACGTCCCCAAAATAAATAACGTTCCGTACGCAGTCATTCCAGCTTTCGCTGGAATGACTGCCCTTGGGCAATATACTGCCTTTGGGCAAAATGTCGAACAAGAGTGTTCGACCTACTATTCGGTTGTTTTTGGGGGTCAGACGCTCTTTTTAGTATTCACAGTAAGTCCGACCTCATTTATTATCCACATTTAAAACACAAAATTTCTCATTTTTTTTCACCTGTTGTAATTTAATATTTTTTAAACGATTTTTAAACGATTCTTTAACTGATTATAAACGAAAGAATTACATATTAGTTGGCAGATTTTTTACATTTCAGCGTAAAAAATCGATTCAGAAAACTGTTACTTGAAGTTTATCTCTATGATTTTAAACAACATAAGTCATTTCCGGGTTTTTAGTTTGGAGCACATAGAGATACCTTTAGGAAAGCTGACAGTATTTCTTAAGGATTATTCTGTGAAAACAGATGGGAACATTTAATGCCGGGAAAAAAGACTTTTTACAAAGATTGTGTAAACAAGATCAGATTTACGGGGGTTTTTAGATGCTATACACAAGAATAAGCTCCGGACTGGATTTTTTTGACGCCGCTGTCGGAGGGCTTTATTCAAACAGATGCTACCTTTTGCGGGGACCATCTCAATCGGGAAGGACGACTGTTGCGATGCAATTTCTTCTGGATGGTCTTGAAAATGGAGAATCAGCAATGATGATTTCGAGTGATCGCATTGAAAATGTGATCTTGAAATCCGAAGCTATGGGACTCTCACTCGAAAGCTACCTGATGGAAAACCGCCTGATTTTGATGGAATATCCGAAAGAGATTGGGAGCAGCAGTTTTCAATTTAGTCATATTATTAATCTTCTGGGCGAAATTGAACAATACATCCAGCATTATAACTGTACCCGCATGGTCTTCGATACGTTAATTCCTTTATTGGCTCATCAACAAGGTTCTCATCTGGTAAATTACATTTATTCGCTTGTAAGTTCTCTCGAAGAACTAAATTCGACGATAATGGTAACTACCGGGGAGCCAAACAGTCCAACAGCGCAAAAGATAATTCAACTCCTTGAAGATGCGGTCGTAGGTTCATTTTCACTTTCCTTATTAAATACTATACAGGGAACACAGCGAACGTTTACAGTCCATAAACTGGTCGATAACATCAAACCTCCAACTGTTTTTAAAGTTGAAATCGAATTCGGCGAGGGAGTTACTCTAGACCAGCCTAAAGACAGCGCTG
>CAZWOY010000290.1:0-5695 GCA_964635255.1 uncultured bacterium | reverse complement strand
CCACGCCTTCGTGCTGTTCGCCGGTGTTCAGTTCGACTTCGATCGCGTTTGTGCTAAGTTCGATGACCGGCGGTTCGCCCGTTTGACCTCTGAGCGGCACGGCGTACTCGCCTTCATCCGGATCATTTGTTATAAACACCAGATCGGCTAACCATTCGCCGGTTTCTTCCGAGTTCAGCGTAACGACAAAGTCAAGCGCGTCTCCCGGTCCTAAAACGTCCAGATCTTCGGCGGCGCTAAACGCAGCCGCGCCTTCGCCCATGATTTCAACGCCTTCGGTAACCAGTTCGGCGGTGCCGGCGTTTTCAACGCTGACCGTGACTTCATAGTCGTGTCCGTTAAAGACGTCCGCGTAAGCGTCGTTAAAGTTAACCACGTCGGGATAGCCGATTTCGCCGGACCAAACGACGTCGATATCGGGCGCGCCGTGTACGAACATTTCAATCGAAACGACGACGTCTTCATCGTCGGGATCGTTTGAAAGTACGTGCAGTTCGGCGGAATAATCGCCTTCGATAAGTCCTTCGGCGTTAAGCGTAACTATAACGTCCTGGTCGCCGCCGGGATCGATCGAGCCTTCAACCGGTTCGGCGCTGACCCATTCGGTGTAGCTTGAAAGGAAATCTAAATAGTAAAGTACGGCAGGACCAGCAGAACCCCAGTCGGGCGGCTGGGCAAAATTTCGGTGCTGGTGACCGTCGGTCGTACCGCCGACCACGCAGAATCCGCCGCCGAATTCATAAACAAGAATACCGGGGGTTTCCTGGTTTTCAAGGCTGACGATAGTCTGCCACCACTCGCTGTTCTCGATATTGTTAATATCGTTGATTTCATAATGAACATGGAACAAAGCGCTGCCGCGCAATTGCGTGCCAACTTCCCAATCCATTAATTCAGCCAAGTAGTTGTAGGTTTCTTCGCCATCGTCTTCGCCCTGCACTCTGACGGTGCCGTTGGAGGTGCCGCCACGAGTATATTGCAGTCCTCCGGGATGAATCGGAACTACGTTGTAACGATTCGTACCGGTGCTTGCATAGTACGCGCCGCCGTTATCGACGAATTCCTCAAACCGTTCGCGCGCTTCGTTGTATGCGCGGTTAAAGTTGTCGTCGTGTTCCGAGTGGCAGACCCAGACTACGTCGAATTCGCCAAGATCCAGTTCGCCGAAAGCGTCTCGACGGAAACGTTCGTAATCGATCCCTTCGACCTCTTGGGCATTGAACACCAATTGCTCGATATTGCCGCCCCAGGGATCGACTTCCTGGAATAAGGCATATCTTGACGCCGGAGGATCTTCGGGAAGCGGGTCGCGCTGCGGTCCAGCCTGGAGCCCGGCGCGGCGAACGGCTCTGCGATTCTGATCGCGATCCGGTTCGGCTACCACTTCGATATCCATTTCCCAATCGAGTTGGGCGCCGCCGTCATTGGCGATGTTCACAACATGTTCTTCGACTTCGCCGGTGTTCAGCTCAGCCTCGATCGCGTTGGGATCGACGACGACTTCAGGCGGTGTTGCGCCGCGTCCGGCAAGCGGAATATCTGTAAGTCCGTCTTCCGCATTGACCGCGTTGCTTTCAATCGTCAAAGTCGCTTCGTAGTCTTGAGCTTCTTCAGGAACGAAAGTAACTTCAAGCTCATAAGCTTCACCGGCTTCAAGAACGATTTCCTCGAATTCGGGAAGATGGAATGCTTCATCATCGACCAAGATATCATCGATAACGAGATCCTCGGCGCCGATATTAGTAATTTCAAACACCGTAGTCGGTTCGCCGCCAAGATATACATCGCCGAAATCATATTCTTCCGGTTCAACCATTATGCCGGGATCGTCTTCAAACTCGATCCACTGCGTCTGGAAACCGATAGCGTATTCGGCGGGCGTATTGCCGCCATTGCCGTTAAAATATGCGCTTAAGCCATCGCTGCCGTCGGCGTTGGCAATACCGATACTCAAAGCATATCCATTAGCGTTGGCGTTGTTATCGGCGTACTGATAAAGAATTTTGTCTCCATCCCACATAATGATCTGGAATGTGTGAGCCCTTCCGTCGCTATAGTGAGGGACCTCTTGCCATGTGAAGATAGAGATTTGTTCGTCAGCGTCGGTCCACCAGTACATGCTGCCGCCGCGTGACGGGTTTAAGTCTGTCCAATAGACAGCTAAGATATTTGTGGGTTGACGCCCTTGCGCAGGCAACTCCCACGAACGGTAATCACGGTTATTGTGGTTTGTGAACGATCCCCAGCCGTTGGAGCATACATCGAAGGTATTGTAATCTTCTCCATAGAAGTTAAAATTATACCCAAGCTGCAACGCTCCGCTGCGCCAGTCGTCACTCGCGTTTAAGCGATTGCCGTTTTCTCGAATGTCGATCCATTCGTAATCGACAAAGGCTTCTTCGCTATCCCGCCATTCATAACCGAAGTCGTCCGGCCCCCCTTGATCGTCGCGCACGGGTCCCCTGGCGTAGGATTCCTCCAGCCAGGCGCTGTGACGCTCCATCCAATTTCTCATTTCAGGGGTCAGTTCTCCATTATTTTTGGCGGGAATGATGACATTTTGCAGATAGTCATCGTCGAAAGTCCATTCATTTGCAGTGTTGATAGTTGCAGCAGTGTTGTCAGCCATTACCTCCGCAAATAATGGCAAAACAAACAAGCAACAGATCAACAAAGCAAAAATGTTTCTAATCCGCAGCATACATTCTCCTTTGTTAATGGTGAGATACCAATTTATGTTTTTTCTTTTTTCGGTTCGATAAGCATTAAAATTGTAGTTGTAAAAAAAAGAGCTTTAAAACTAAAACCGTCTGTGGCAGTAAATTGTAAAATCAATTTTTCCATCAGCGCTCAAAAGTTTCGTTTTCCGTTTCCCTTTGCTAACAATTGCTTTATGTCTTCCGTTTTCCTCGAAACAAGCGAGGATTTCTTTTTTTTCGCGTTGACTTAGTGTGAGCAGATCGGTTTTTCACATCGTGAAGAAGTGAAAAGAAGCAGAATCAAATGTGTTTAAGGCGCTAATTTCTTAAAATTAGCAAAATCGGATCGATGCAAGCTTCAAAAGGTATCAGTAATTATAACAAATATCGAATCCTGATGCAACCATGTAAACTGATGCGTCAGGTTTTTTTCAAAATCTCTCTTGAATCAATCTAAAATTCTTTTCAAATAACATTGCCAAAATGTCTTTAACTAAATCTACACAACCATTCTGAAGCAATTCAAACAATCTCGTCATAAATTTACAAGAAAAATCTGAAAATTGAAAATTTACCGGTTTTTAATCCGGCGCCAACCGAAAACTATACTTCTTTAATTCATAATATCGACATTAATAAATATGTATCTGTGATGCAGTTAACATATTTGGAATTTTTTAAATTTTCATTCGGTACTCCGGACTTTTCGTTTCAAAAAATTACACACGTTATACGACCTCCCTGCGAAAAATAATGGAAGATTTCGACTCCCGTTCATTTTCAGTCCGGCAGCTTCTATTGCTATGTGCATTAAAAAGTGCACATACGCTTTGAGGCGCATAATTCAGATCTCGTTCCCACGCTCCTGCGTGGGAATGCATATCGACCTCATATTGTTAAGTATGCATTCCCACGCAGGAGCGTGGGAACGAGTTGGCAATTTGTTCACTATTTATTGCACATGGTATTACTACATGCAGTAAAGAGTGTCATTGCGAGTCTGCCTTCAGCAGACTAAGCAATCTCCTAACATCTTGATATTGCTTAGAATTCCTAATCCAACGGATTTCGTGAGATGACTGCTATTTTATGAACAGAATAGTAATATCTCATATTCATGAATGCGTAAACACAAGCGAATATAAAATAAATATCAAGTGTCTGTTCAATATCTATTTACAAAGCCTTTAGTTTTTATTACCTTTCAAAAAGTAAACTGAAAGTCAAGAAATGCTCTTGGTATTTGAAAATACTTGACTTATATCGATTTTTTAGACCAAGTCTTTTCTGGAGGCTCCATGGCGAACAAAATAATTATTGTCGATGACGAAGATTCAATCAGAGGCATGTTGAAAACTCTTTTTGACCGGGAAGGATTCGACGTTACATGCGCTGAAACTGGCGAAGAGGGGCTTAGATTGGCGAAACAGGACTTTTACCAGATCCATATCATCGATATGAATCTGCCCGGCATGGATGGACTGGAACTATTTCGCAGATTAAAAAACGACAGACCCGTAGCGTTTTACTTCGCTATCACCGGCTATACGTCTATCTTTAGTCTGGTTAAATGCAGGAAAGCCGGATTCGATAATTATTTCTCGAAACCTTTCGATCTGAAACTCCTCGTAAAATCGGTAAAAAACGCGTGCGAAAACCTCGAAAGATGGAGAGTGTCCCAGGAGCATCTGAAGAAAGTTTTAACCAAACCGGGCAAAAAGACAAAAGTCTGAGTATTTTTTCACAAGGTATTTACTTTATAAAACACCTATCCAAACAAACCTGCGCTATTGCCGTATTTTAGTTCAAATCGATAAGTTAACATCGATTTTAAATCAGGTTCAACCTGGATATGCATTAGATTTAAGAAAAAGAATCCAATCTTAAACATAAATTTTCGGAGGTTTAGAGAATGAGTACAAAGGAACTTCAAGAGCAATTGACAGCGACCTTAAAGAAATGGCAAAAGGTTGAGAATGCTTCTGTTTCATCGACAGGCAAAGTGATTGAAAAAACGGATAATTCCGTTATCAGACTGGTCATGGAAATGATTCAAAGAGATTCGCAATTCCATTACCGCGTCCAGGAATTTCTTATCGATATCCTTGAAGGCAAAACTGTCACATTAAATCCGGATGAATTGGAAGTTATCTGGGACGGCGTCGAAAAACACATCGAGATTGAGAAAGAAACCATAAATCTCGCCAAAGATGCGCTGGATAAACTGAAAGGCAAGAAAATGGTCATTCACGAATACTTGCTCAATTACCTGATGATCGATGAAGAGAAACACAATGCGGTACTGGAAACTCTGGGCACTATCAAAAAAGGAATGTATCCTTACGGCTAAAGAAATAGATATCCGGGTGGAATTTTTCCGCCCGGAAATTTACCAGTTTTAGTTTAATGCATTCGGAGCAGAAATGACTGAGAAACTTCAGGTCTATAAATGCGAAATCTGCGGCAATATGGTCGAAGTCATTCATACAGGCGCCGGCAGGTTGACCTGCTGCAATAAACCGATGACCCTGATGGACGATATGACCATCGAAGCCGCGGTTGAGAAACACATCCCGGTTATCGAGAAAACGGACGGCGGCTTTAAAGTCACCGTCGGCGATGTATTGCATCCAATGGTTGCCGAGCATTATATCGAGTGGATCGAGGTGATTGCCGATGGAATCGCCTACCGAAAATTCCTAAGCCCCGGCGACAAACCGGCAGCGGAATTCTGCCTCGACGCTGAAAAAGCAACCGCAAGGGAATTCTGCAATCTGCACGGCGTCTGGAAAAAAGAATAGAATTCCAATTTGGGATAATTCCGGTAGATTTGATCGTAAGTTAAAAGTCCGTCACAATTGCTTTGCTGTACGGACTTTTTTTTATAGAATGACTGCATACGGAACATTATTTTCCAAGAATTTTCCAGGAAGCGAGCTCCGCCACGCAACATGAAATAGCTGGTATAATAACATTGAGTGCGCGCTTCACCACGG
>CAZWOY010000289.1:0-5697 GCA_964635255.1 uncultured bacterium | reverse complement strand
GTACTAAAAAAAACTTTGGAAACAATCAAACCGTCAAATAAATTTCAACCCCCCTTTCCAAGGGGGGCAGGGGGATCCGGAGATGAACATGCGTAAACAAAAACGCCACGATCCGCACGATCCGATCTTCGAAATCGGCAGCCTGGTTCAAAAACGAATCAAGTTCGCCTTAGCGACAGTTATCAAAGCTTCCGGATCTACCCCGCGCAAAGAGGGTTCGCGGATGATCGTGTTCGCCGATGGTTCGACGCGAGGTTCGGTCGGAGGCGGGATCGCTGAGCGGATGGCGTATCAAAAAGCGATGGAATCGCTGCAGGACGGCACCTTCAAGCGTTTCGAAGCCGATCTGGACGATCCGCGGCATGAATCGACCGGCTCGGTATGCGGCGGACGGATCGAAGTCTTTATCGAACCGTTCGGACCGCAAACGAGGCTGTGGCTTTTCGGCGCCGGACATGTCGCTAAACCGGTCGCTAAATTGGCGCGGGACGTCGGTTTTCAGGTTACCGTAATCGACACTCGATCCGAATTAGCAAGTGCGAAACGATTTCCGGAGGCTGAACTCATCGTTGGATCCGGCGGTGAAGAAGCTGAAAAAATAGAAAGCGCCGCGGATGATTTTATCGCTGTCATGACGCCGTCGCACGATGAGGATTATGAAATTGTCAAGAAAGTTTTGAAAAAAGAATACGCCTATTTAGGCGTTATCGGCAGTAAAAAGAAGGCGATTCATATCAGAAAAAGTTTGAAGGAAGATGGATTTGCCGATACGGATATCGAACGAATGACCTGCCCGGTCGGCATAGAAATCGGATCGCACACGCCCGATGAGATTGCGGTTTCGGTTGTGGGGCAGATGATTCAAGTTAGGAATTTAAAAGGTAAATGAAAGGGACTTACCCCCCCTTAATCCCCCCCTGCAATAGCAGGGGGGGAGAGAGATTTCCCCCCCTGCTATTGCAGGGGGGAGAGAGATTTTCCCCCCTGCAATAGCAGGGGGGGGAGATTTTCCCCCCTGCTATTGCAGGGGGGAATTAAAGGGGGGTTGAGGCATACAAAAATGATTCTACCAAAATTCGACTACATCGCCCCTCAAACCATCGAGGAGGCGGTGAAATGGCTGGCGAAGTACAAAAACGCCGGGGTGAAAATTTTAGCCGGCGGCACCGACTTGCTGGTCGATATGCGCGGCAAGGCCATCCCCGACAGCCACCACGCGCGCTGCCAGCAGCATTCGGCGCGTCCCTGGCAGGCGCGAGACAGTCTAAAAGATTCGGTTAAAACGCTGGTTGCTCTTTCGCGGATTAAGAACTTAAGACGGATCGACGCCGGCGACGCCAAAATACGCATCGGATCGATGACAACCTTAACCGATTTGGAACGATCCGAACTAATCAGATACCGGCTGCCGGCATTGTGGGACGGCGCGCGGCAGTTGGGTTCTCCCTTAGTGCGCAACCGCGGCACTATCGGCGGCAACCTGTGCAACGCCCGCCCGGCGGCGGATACCGCCATACCGACGCTGGCGCTGAACGGGAGGCTCCGCCTCGTCTCGGCTAAGGGCGAGCGAACAGTAGATCACGCCGAATTTGTGACAGCCCCCGGACAGACCATAATGAAGGAAGACGAAATCTTGACTGAAATCGAATTCGATCTGCCGGACGACTCCTATTCCAGCGCCTACATCAAATTAGCCAACCGCAAAGCTCTGGAAATATCGGTAGTTGGAGCGGCTGCGGTTGTTAAGTTCGGCAAGGACAACAAGATTGAAAATGCGCGGATAGCGCTTGGGGCGGTAGCGCCTAAGCCGCTCTATATCCCGGAAGCGGGCGAAGCCTTAATCGGAAAAGAATTTAATATTGAAAATGTTACTGAAGCCGCCCAAATCGCAGCAAAGATCGCCAAACCGATCACGGATCACCGCGGCGGCAAAGAATACCGCAAGCTGATGGTCGAAGTTCTGGTCCGGCGCGCGCTGCTAATCTGCCATCGACGCTTTACGTCGCACAAAGTCGAGGAGTCGCTGTGAAAAAGCTCATCTCATTAACCGTAAACGGAATCGCCCATGAAGTCGCCGTCGAACCTCGCCGGACGCTGGCGGAATTGCTGCGCGAGGATTTGGGATTGACCGGAACCAAGATCGGCTGCAACATCGGCGACTGCGGCGCTTGCACAGTATTGCTGAACGGCGAGCCGGCGTTTTCCTGCCTTGTATTGGCAATGGAAGCCGACGGCTGCGAAGTCCTGACCATAGAAGGCGTCGCCGACAATGGCAGCCTCCACCCCATCCAGCAGGCGTTTGTGGACGTCGGAGCCGTCCAGTGCGGCTATTGCACATCCGGCATGATCCTGTCCTCCCTCGCCCTGTTAAACCGCAACCCCAACCCGACAGAACCCGAAATCCGCCGCGAATTGTCCGGGAATCTCTGCCGGTGTACGGGGTATCAGAAGATTGTTGAAGCGGTGCAGAGCGCAGTATTGGAAATGGAGAAAAATTAAATATGCCCTACAAAATCCTAAACACCCGCGCCCCAAGAGTGGACGCGGTCGATAAAGTCACCGGCAAAGCCGTCTTCACCGACGATTTGAAGAAACCTGGGATGCTGCGCTGCGCGATTTTGCACAGTCCGCTGGCGCATGCTAAAATCTTGAAAATCGATACTTCGCGGGCGGAAAAACTGCCGGGGGTGAAAGCGGTTATCACCGGCAGGGACGCCGGGACGATTAACTACGGCGTGTCGCCGGCGCGGTATGATGAGAATATTCTCTGCCTCGATAAGGTTCGGTGCGTCGGCGACGAAATCGCGGCGGTGGCGGCGGTCGATATGGACACGGCGCTGGAAGCGGTCGAATTAATCGACGTCGAGTATGAGGAACTTCCGCCGGTTCTGAACGGGCTGGAAGCCATGATCGAAGGACAGCCTCAGATTCATGACAAATACGAGCGCAACATCTGCGCGCAGGTGCACTGGAAATTCGGCGACTGCGACACGGCTGAAAAGGAAGCCGATTACGTCCGCACCGATAAAATGACGTCCAAAATGCAAGACGGCGCGTTCATCGAACCGCAGTCGATTTTAGCCGAATTCGACTCGACCGGGCGGCTGAACATGATCAGCTCGACTCAGGCTCCCCATTACGTGCAGCGGACGCTGGCTATGGCGCTCAATCTGCCGCTTGAGAAAGTGCGCGTCGTGAAACCCGCCGTCGGCGGCGGCTTCGGTCCCAAAGCTTCCTGCTCGACCGCTGAGCTCGTAACCTGCAAGCTGGCGCAGATTACGGGCAAGCCGGTCAAAATGACCTTCTCGCGCGAACAGGTCTTTCTCCATTCCCGCGCCCGGCACCAGTTCTACCATCGGATGACGACCGGCGTGAAAAAGGACGGAACGCTCCTCTTCCTGCGCCACCATTGCGTCCTCGACGGCGGGGCTTACGCCAGCTTCGGGATTGCAACGGTTTACTACGCCGGATCGCTGCTGGGAGGTCCCTACAGATTGAAAAACATGGACTACGACGGCTACCGAGTGGTTACCAATAAACCAACCTGCGGCGCACAGCGCGGACACGGCGGCGTCATCGCCCGCGCTCTGTTTGAAACGCAGCTCGATCAGATCGCTCGCGAACTGGACATGGATCCGCTCGAACTGCGGTTGAAAAATGTCATGGAAACCGGCGAAACAACCTGCAACGAGCTGTATATGTCCAGCCTCGGCATGAAAGAATGCCTCCAAGCGGTCGGCAAGGAATCCAATTGGGAAGAAATCTGGAAAGAAAACCAGAAACGTAAGAAATCTTTTACCGTAAATACAAGCTCCGGCGCAATTTCCCCCCCTGCTATTCGCAGGGGGGGATTAAGGGGGGGTGTCGGCATAGCCTGCGGCTTCTTCGTCTCCGGCGCCGGCTACTCGATCTACCGTTCCAACACCTACCACGCAACCGTTGTAACCAAAGTCAACGAAGTGGGCGGTTCGGTCATCGTCGAATCGGGAGCCGCCGACATCGGACAGGGGTCGGACACGGCGCTGGCGATGATTACGGCTGAGGTTTTAAATATTCCCCTGCCGGACGTTAAAGTTCTCTCCGGCGACACCGACCTGTCGGTCGATCTGGGCGCTTATTCCAGCCGGACGACGCTCATGGCGGGACATGCGGCAAAAGAGGCGGCCGAATCGGCGCGCGATCAGATACTGCATGTGATCGCAAAGCGAACGAATGTCCCGTTTGAAAGCCTTTACCTTGTAGATGGATTTGTAAAGTGCAGGAAAAAGGAATTCGACTTTTCGGAACTGCGGAAAGAAATATTGCACGAACACCGCGGATTTAAAAACATCCCCGATTCCAAATTTCTAACCTTTTCCGAAGCCGCGCGCATCGCTTTCCTCGAACGCGGCACAATCGTCGGAACCGGCAAATACAAGCCGCCGAAACTGGGCGGATCGTTCAAAGGCGCCGCAGTCGGCACCTCCCCCGCTTTCGGCTGTTCGGCGCAAATCGCCGAGGTCGAGGTCGATCTGGAAACCGGCGAAGTAACCGTCAAGCGCGTCACCGGCGCCCACGACTGCGGATTCGCCATCAACAGAACGCAGGTCGAAGGGCAGATGCAGGGCTCAGTCTCGATGGGCCTGGGCGAAGCCTTGATGGAAGAAGTAATTTATGATAACTGCGGCAACGTGGTTAATTCCAACTTAGCCGAATATAAAATTCCAACGTCGCTGGATATGCCCTCATTAAAAGCGCTTATCGTAGAAACTCACGAACCTAACGGACCGTTCGGCGCTAAGGAAGTAGGCGAAGGCGCTATTATGCCGACTGTACCGGCGATTCTCAATGCGATTTACGACGCGACGGGAGTGAGGATCGACGAGCTGCCGGCGAAACCGGAAAGGATTGTTTTGGCGTTGCGCGGAAAGCTTAAGAAGGATGATTGAGTGCGCGCTTCAGCGCGCAGAATTTCCGGCAGGTTTCAGTTTTGCTAGTGACCTGCCGGAACATTTTCGAAATCTAGTGCATTTTCATTCCTCAATAACCGCTAACAACTGTCCCTTGGTAACCGGCGTGCCTGCTTCAACCGCAACTTTCTTTACAATACCATCGATGGGCGAGGCGATTTCGTTTTCCATTTTCATCGCTTCGACTATGACAATCCCCTGCCCTTTGCCGACGCGGTCGCCTTCTTTGACGTTGTATTGAACGACCAACCCCGGCATCGGAGCGTTTATATTTCCTAATCCTTCCTTCTTCAACGCTTTCGCGCCGATCAGTTTGCGAACTTGTTCGGTTCTCTCGTCCCAAATAGTTCCTTTAAAAAGAATTCCGTTGATAATCATTTCAAATCCGCCTTCGCTTAATTCGATTTCGCATCGGCAGGGTTTGTTGTTTAAATGAACCTCAAAGGCGGAAGCGTCTTTCTGGCGATAATTATTGACGCCTAAAACACTCTGGTCGATAGAAACGCTCCGCTGCGCTCCCGTTAGGTTCAATTCGACGTTATATATCTTCTTATCCATTTCGACATAGTATTTCTTCACGTTTTTCTCCTGAATTTGTAAAAACCGAACACACTGTATTTTGGGAAAATAAAACCACTTTACACACTCATGCCCGCACAGCAGCCGGTCCGAAACACACTACAGAGCTTGCAGACGAGGGCGTCTGCAAGCATGAGTTTTTGTTTTACACGTAGCCAGCTTGCAGACG
>CAZWOY010000288.1:0-5713 GCA_964635255.1 uncultured bacterium | reverse complement strand
TATTAGTCGATAAACCGGAAACGGTCAGCGGCGTTACGCGCGTTACCGGTCCGTTTACATTTGAAGCGACCATTCCCGCGCCTTCCGATTATGATGAGACCGAAGAAAGCCCCGCCGAGACTTCAGAACAGCAGGAACCATTCACCGACCGGATGTTGGAAATTCTGCGCAAATCTCCTGTGCTGCATCTTGGCGGCGGGAAATCGATAACCTTTAAAAGCGTGCGCAAGCCGGCTAAATCGCTCTCCCTTTCGGCGGAAGCGATGGTCGATGCGACGGCGGAGGGACAGAAGCCAAAACTTGACGACGCCGTGCAGGAAGCCGTCGAAAAAACGGGAGGCGAGTTAGGATTCTCACAGAGACCGGTGACGTTTGTGTTTGGTCCCGAAAATGGCGCTATAAGTGAGAAGCTCGTTTTTGAAGCAGCACGCGAAGCTTATGGGAAAAATTATTCGCATTTGTATATTATAGGCTTCGCTATCGAAGCCGCCGCGCGGAAGTTTATCGATAAATGTTCAGAAACAATGGGCATCCCGGCTACCTATGTTCAGGCAACCATGGATTTAAAAATGGGCGATCTTCTGAAGAACATGCGGTCAAGTCAAATCTTCAGCGTGTGCGGTTTGCCGGAGATTGAAATAATCAAGGTAAAACCTGAAAAAGATTCCGATCCTCCTCGGTATAAAGCAAGGCTTTCGGGTTTAGACGTCTTCGATCCGGTTACAATGGCGGTCGATCACCATCCGGGCGGCGATGTGCCGGCATGGCTGCTCGATACCGATTACAACGATCTCTGCTTCCACGTCTGCCAGGCGTTTTTCCCGCGTACAAGCGCCTGGGACAGCTTAAAAAGGTCATTGGATAAAACCTATGAGGATACCGTCTGGGATCACTTAGCCGGGAATGAGAGCGCGCCGTTTGAAGCCGGCGAGCATAAACAAATTGCAGTAAAAGTAATCGACGACCGGGGCAACGAGTTGCTGGTCGTGTCCAGGCTGGAGGATGCGGAATGATCAGCTATGAAGTCCCCAATCCGATTCTGAACTCGCCATTCGAATATCCGAATCAATATTGGTATATTCGGGAGGGCGAACCTCCTGAACTCAGGGGAGACAGACGCATCCCGGTTGTCTTTCCGCCGCGCGATCAGAAACAGGATTGGGAAATGTTCAGCGGCGTCCTTGAACCGGCTGATGAATTTCCGACCGGGTATGAACTGAAATTAGTGACCGCAATCCGCAAGCAGCTTGATCGTTGGCGTGATGATAAGTTTCCGGGCGCAACCCGAACAACTCTGGAATTGCTGCAGTACTGGCGGCGTGAAGGACGTGAGAAACGTCTGTTCTTCGCTCAATTAGAAGCGGCTGAGACAATCATTTTTCTTAGGGAAGCCCGATCGGATTATCTTCAGGGCATAAACGTTCCCATCGACGACACAAGCCCCGCGCAGAAATTAGAAGGGCTTAAGCCATTCAAACGCTATGCCTGCAAAATGGCGACCGGTTCCGGCAAGACGACGGTTATGGCAATGCTGGCAGCGTGGAGCATTCTTAATAAAATCAATGATAAAAGCGATTCAAGATTTTCGGATTTGGTTCTCGTCGTTTGTCCGAATGTCACAATCAGAAACCGGCTTGGCGAACTCGATCCAAATGCCGGCGAGGCAAGCCTTTATCGCAAGCGGGATATTGTGCCTGAAAGATTGATGCCCAATCTGAGGCAGGGTAAAATTTTCATTACTAATTGGCATATTTTTGAAAAGCATGAAATGAATACAGGTGGAACCTCGGCGAAAGTCGCTAAGACCGGCGTTCCTGTGCGAACTAAAGAAACGATAACGATCGGCAATAAAACGACCACCGCGCGCGGCACTCGCTATTTGACTTTAAACGATTTTCAGAAGCAATTGAATTCCGGATTATTGACGGTATTAGAAGAGCACAAGGATAAGCAAGATAAATTAAAGAAAGTATCCGTAGAGAGAATCAAGTATGTCGAAAGCGATACTGCATGGATGAAACGAGTCCTGGGCAAATCATTCGGTTCCCGGCAGAACATTCTGGTTTTTAACGATGAGGCGCATCACGCTTATCGAATCCGGGAAGAAGAAAAGGATGAGGACGAGGAAGAAAAGCATGGCGAGAAAGAAATTGCTGATGATTTTTTCAAAGAAGCTACAATATGGGTTGAAGGATTAGACAGGATCAACAAGCAGCGAGGCGTTAATTTTTGTATCGATTTAACCGCCACTCCTTATTATTTGGGTCGTGTCGGTCGGGATACGAACAAGCCTTTTCCGTGGGTGGTCAGCGATTTTGGATTGATCGACGCGATTGAATCCGGTTTAACCAAGATTCCGCAGATGGTCGTCAGGGATACTACCGGCGCTGAAGTTCCAAGGTACCATAATATCTGGACCTGGATTCTTGATAATCTAACCTCCGCAGAACGAGGCGCAAAGAAAAGCAGCCCGAAACCTGAAGCTATTCTGAAATATGCAAACCATCCAATTGCGATTTTAGGCGGATTATGGGAGGAAGTATTCGATCAATGGGAACAAAATACCGAAGAAACTCGTCCGCCTGTGTTCATACTTGTCTGTAAGAATACAAGAATTGCAAAAGTCGTTTATGAATGGTTGGCAGAAAAAAAATGCCCAACGGGAATTCCTCCGGCAAGAATCACAGGATTTTTAAACACTGACGAAAAGCAAAACACTGTAAGAATCGATTCAAAAGTTGTTCAGGAAACTAATAGCGAAAGTTCTAAAACCGATGAATCACGCTGGATGCGTTTAATTTTAGACACCGTTGGAAAAACAGAATGGGAATCGGATACACAGGGGAGGCCGATTTATCCGGATGGATTCTTAGAAATTGCCCATAAATTGAACAAACCACTTCATCCCCCGGGTCGCGATATTCGCTGCATTGTAAGCGTTGGAATGCTGACTGAAGGGTGGGACTGCAACACGGTTACCCATATTATTGGAATTCGACCGTTTATGTCGCAGCTTTTATGCGAACAGGTTGTTGGACGGGGTTTACGTCGTACAAGCTATGATTTAGGCGAAGATGGTTTGTTTAGTGAGGAAATTGCCAAAATTTTAGGTGTGCCGTTTGAAGTAATTCCCTTCAAAGCTAATCCAACTACCGGCAAACCTCCCAGAGAAAAGCGCAATCAGGTAAGAGCAATACCGGCTAAAATAGATTACGAAATTCAATTTCCCCGCATTGAAGGCTATACACAAGCCATAAAAAATAAGATCACTATTAACTGGAAAAACATATCATCGATTAATTTGGTTCCTGGGATTATACCGCCGGAAGTTGAAATGAAGGGCATGTCAATTTCCAATAAAGGTCGAATATCCCTTTCCGGACCGGGAGCATTAGAAGATGTAAACCTGCAGGCTTTCAGAAACAGGCATCGCGTGCAGGAATTAGTATGGGATTTAGCCGGTGAATTCACAAAGCGCTATAAGAATGAACAAGAATGCGAAATTCCACCGCATAGACTGTTTTTTCAGTTAGTAAAAATTATTAATCAATTCCTTGAAGAAAAGGTCAATGTACAAAATCCGGCAGATTTAAAAGACGTCTTTTTATCTCCTTACTTTGGATGGTTTGTTGAAGTATTGTTAGAAAATATCCGACCGGATGTTTCACAGGGCGAAACACCGGAAATTCCCCGTTATGAATCGGGTCGCGGTCCCGGTTCGACAAAAGACGTTAATTTCTGGACAAGCCGGGACGTTCGCGAAGTTTTTAAAAGCCATGTAAATTATGTTGTGGCTGATACAAAGAAGTGGGAACAAACCGCGGCTTATTATATCGACAAGCATAACAACACAATCGCATTCGTTAAGAACGCAGGATTAGGATTTGCTATTCCCTACCTTTATAACGGTCAAATGCATGATTATATCCCTGATTTTATCATTCGGCTGAATAAATCCGAACGAACGCATTTGATTTTGGAAACCAAAGGATACGATCAACTCGAGGAAGTGAAGAAAGCTGCGGCTGAACGTTGGGTGGCTGCAGTTAATGCTGAAGGCAGTTATGGGAAATGGATTTATCGGATTGCGCGGAAGCCGGAAGATGTTAGAAGACAATTGGATTTAATTTGATAAATTTATCTTGCCGGCAGTCATTCCGGCTTTTGCTATAATGACCGCCCCTGGACGGCATATTTCAAGCGCGGACGTGAGCGAATTCTTTCGCACTTTCGCACTTTCGCACTTTCACACTTTCGCACGTCCTCCGTAACATCGTCTAATTTCCATCACGCCGTGTTTACATATCATACCGTCAAATACTCTAAAGTGTAACGGCTTGACGTTTTTTTTATAGTATGCGCGTTCTTTGCAGAGAGTGTTCTTACTATTCGTAAGATTCATCTTCCGCCGGAAACCCTCCGCTGCGTATATCTTCGCCGTACTGCCTGACCGCGTCGCGCACGGTGTTGGCTAAGTTGGCGTATTTTCTCACGAAGCGGTAATGGTATTTGTCGGCTAAGCCTAACATGTCGTAGCTGACTAAGATTTGACCGTCGCAGTGGGGTCCTGCGGCTATGCCGATTGTGGGTATCTCTAATTTTTTCGTAATGTCAGCGGCTAAATCGTTGGGCACTTTTTCTAAGACAACCGCGAAAGCGCCGGCGTCCTGAACGGCGAGGGCGTCGCGGCGGATGCGCTCGGCTTGGGCTTCCTCTTTGCCCTGGATTTTGAAGCCGCCATAGACGCGCACCATCTGCGGCTGCATTCCGATATGTCCCATGACCGGTATGCCGGCTTCCGTCATCCTGCGGATCGTTTCGGCGATGGATTCGCCGCCCTCGAGCTTGACCGCGGCGGCGCTGCCCTCTTTCAGGCATCGGCCCGCGTTGCGGAGCGCGTCCTCAGCGCTGACCTGGAAGCTCATAAACGGCATGTCGGAAACCAGCAGCGCATGTTTGACGCCCCGGCGGCAGGCGCGCGTGTGGTAAACGACGTCATCGACCGTAACCGGCAGGGTTGTGGCGCTGCCTTTGATGACCATGCCTAAAGAATCGCCGACCAGCATAACGTCGATACCCGCCTCATCCTCAAGCCTGGCAAACGTGGCGTCGTAGGCTGTAAGCGCGACGATCTTCACGCCCTCGCGCTTCATTTCTATCAAATCGGTCGTGCGAACAATCTTTCGTTGAGCGCTCATTTATTCTCCCTGAAAATCTTCAAAATCCTAAAATATTGGAATCTTAAATTATTAAAATAAACAATGAGCCCGCCTATTTCAAGCCGTCGGTTTGGAAAATCGGATATATTGAAATTACTATTGCGGTCATTCCGACGAAAAACGCTGTCCGAAAACTCGCAACAAGAGCTTGCAGACGCCCTCGTCTGCAAGCCCTCGTCTGCAAGCCCTCGTCTGCAAGCCATCGTCTGCAAGCCATCGTCTGCAAGCCCTCGTCTGCAAGCCCTCGTCTGCAAGCCATCGTCTGCAAGTCCTCGTCTGCAAGCCCTCGTCTGCAAGCCCTCGTCTGCAAGTCCTCGTCTGCAAGCCCTCGTCTGCAAGCCCTCGTCTGCAAGCTCTCGTCTGCAAGCCCTCGTCTGCAAGCCCTCGTCTGCAAGTCCTCGTCTGCAAGCCCTCGTCTGCAAGCCCTCGTCTGCAAGCTCTCGTCTGCAAGCCCTCGTCTGCAAGCCCTCGTCTGCAAGTCCTCGTCTGCAAGC
>CAZWOY010000287.1:0-5716 GCA_964635255.1 uncultured bacterium | reverse complement strand
TACACCGATGCAGAACGATTAAAATATTTTGCAAAAAGAGTTTTGCAAAAACCTCACTCGTTAGTATTATCTGCGCGCTTTTAACGGCAGGTTTATACGCACAAAACATACCGTCAAACGATAACTCAAAAAAAGCTATCGCCAAGGTGGAACCTGCGCTTGAAAAAGCATTGGCAGAATACGATCTTGCATGGGGCGTACCGATCTATATAAGGATCTTCAAGGAAGAAATGGAATTGGAGATCTGGGTTTGTCGGGAAGACAGTTTTATCCTGTTTAAAACTTATCCGATATATACTTATGGTTCCATGGGGTTAGGTCCTAAACTGAGGCAAGGCGATGGAAAAGCTCCTGAGGGATTTTACTTTGTACGTCCAGGAAATTTAAATCCGGCAAGTAAATTTCACCTTTCTTTTAACATCGGTTATCCAAATACGTATGACAAAGTTCATAATCGAACCGGCAGCGCTATTATGGTGCATGGCTCGACAGTTTCGATCGGCTGCTATGCAATGACCGATAGATATATCGAAGAAATCTACGCCCTTGCAGATGCGGCTTTTAGAAACGGACAATCTTTTTTCAGAATACACATATTTCCGTTCAGAATGACTGAGAGCAACATGAATGAGCATAATAATTCAATTTGGTGCGATTTCTGGGAGAATTTAAAGGAAGGTTACGATTTCTTTGAAGAAAACGACCATGTTCCGCCAAATGTCGAAGTTAGAAACAATCGATATGTTTTTGAATAGAGTTTAATCTTTTTCCCATGTTCTATCATGAGAGCGTGTATCATTAGCAGGATTAGGATTTACTGCTATGTGTATAAGATAGTTGTCATCCCGAGAAAATTTCATTGGATTATGATTGCTGAAACAGTATCCAGCAATATCAAGATGCTTGGAGATTGCTTAGTCTGCTAAATGCATAATTACCAACTCGTTCCCACGCTCCTGCGTGGGAACGAGTTAAAAACCCGGCTTCAATGAAGCCGGGCTGCTTTCTTACCTTCTCACTTTCTTACCTTCTCACTTTCTTACTTCTAAGCGTCTGCATCCTTTTTCTCATCGCCTTTCAAATCGGCTTCATCCTTGCGGAGGTTGTTCACCGTGCTCTTATAGACCTCGAACACCGTTGTTTCGTCGCCGTTCTTGCGGGCGATGTAGCGGGAATCTTCGCCTATTTTCTGGACGAAATCGATGACTTCATGCTGATCGCCCTCGAGGAAGACTTCGACGGTAAACTCAGGATTCGAGAAATCGGGAATCGTGTCGCCCGCCGCGGCGTCCATGAAGTCGATAGCGTTCATCCGCTTGAATGTGTTCATAATGCGGTTGACCGCCTTTTCGACGGGCTCGAACGAATCGCCTCTCGGCGGGTGCGCCATCCAGGTCGTATCGGCTAACGCCATGCCGCCCTCGACGTCCTCCGAAGCCTTGATTTCGCGGGTCAGTTCGATCGTCTTGCGGGGCCATTTCAGCAGAACTCGTTCGATCATTTCGCGCTCAAGGGCTAATATTTCCTTATCGCGCCACTGTTCGGGCTTGCGAGACAGCGAAGACCGCGGGCTGCCGGTGACAAGCCAGACTTCGTCCGAATCGGCTTTGCGCATATAGGTATGCGTGTAAGTGTCCGACGCCTTGCCGCAGTAAAACTTGTCGATCTGGCCGCCCTCGACGCCGATTTCGACGTATTTCGCGGCTAATTCGTCGAGTTCGTACTGCTGGAATTTATCCTTATTGCCGGTAATGAAAGACTCTTTTTTAAGGTCAGCCATTTTTTCAAGCAGCGTTTCGACGTAGCTTTCGTTAGCGCGCCACTGCACCGGTTCGGATATCTTCCAGTTTACGCCGATCCGTTTCATAACCAGATCGCCCTTGTCGTTCACGATCTTAAGGTAGTTGACTTCACTCGTATCGACCGTTAAAAAGTCTTCCTTTTCGGTAGCATGATGCCGGTCGATAGAAGCCACCGCATAAATTATTATCTGAACGACTAAAATTACGCTAAGTATGACTACACTCTTATTCATTATTCCTTCCCTCCTACTGAAGCGGATCCCGATTGAGGCGTCAGTTCCATCCTTTTCCGGCGAGCGACTCGCATGCGCCAGCGGAATAATCCGAATATCACCACTAATAGCGGCGGAATAACCATATTGGAGTACTTAACCGTTCGCCGAACGCCATCGGATATGTCTCCAATCGGACGGCTTGAAACCTCGCGGGACCGAATCGAAATCAGACGCTCATCCTGAACCATCCAGTCGATCAGGTTCAACATCATCGTCAGATTGTCGAGCTGCGGAACGATGAACTGATCCTGAATGAAGTTCGCATCCGCTAAAACGACGATTCTGGTTTCCGGCGAAGACTCGATAATTTCCGTCTCGGTAACCGGTTCGCCTTCTTCGCCCTCCGCGCCTTCGCGGGTCGGAACGTCTTTGCCTTTCCAGTAGCTTTCAAACGTTCCTTGAATGACGGCGCCGAGCGGAATATTCTTGCGATCCCACTCGTAAGCGCCCCGCTGGGTGAGCGGATTGATATCGTAAGGCGGATTCTGAACCGATGATTTATCCGAAGAATACAGCAGCGCCGAAGCGTGAACCGAATCCATCTCCACCGCCATGGTCGTATCTACGGAGGTCGGGAAATAAAACCTGACCTGGCGCAGCGCCTTCATGGCGATATTATCCCGGTTAAAGGTCATAATTTCCGGGAACAGCGGATAGGAGACCATCGTGATCTGCCTGCCATAGCGCGTCATCGTCTGGAACGGCAGCGTCGGAGCGTTGCGATCCATCACCAGTTCGTCGGAGAGCTTGAATCCGTAATGCTCCGTCCACGGATCGATGCGCAATGCGCTGCGATTGGCGCGCATCTGCGAGATATCCGCGTCCACTTTGTTCAGCGCCATCAGCAGCTTTCCGCCGGTCATCAGGTACTGGTCGATGATAAACCGCTCGTCTTCCGGTATGTCTTTTTTCGGTCCGATGATGCACAACAGATCGACGTCGTCCGGCACGTCGGATCTTGACGAGAGGTTAACCGGCTTGATCTCATAGGATTTGCGCAACTCCTGATCCAGTTGGGTCATACTTTCGCGCAGCGCCGGTTCGTCGTGTCCTTCAAGGAAACCGATCGTCGGCGTTTCATCGACGGTAATGCGCTTGATCTTGCTGAGGATTTCGTACTCGAGGTTTTCAAGCTCCTGAGGCTGTATCATCGGAATGACTTCCTGCTTGTCTTCGTAAAGCAAAACCATGCCCATGTACGCCAGTTTATACTGAACCTTGTCCGCTTTTACTTCATTGACCTGCATCGGTTCAAGCCTGAAGTTCTGCGCTTCCTCCTTCAGTTCGTCCTCATTCTCCGGATCGAGGAATTCGTACCTGAAACTGCCTCTTCCGTAAGCTTTCATCTCGTCGAGCTGATCTTCGACGTAGCGCGCTATATTGTTGTAAGGGGAAGGCAGATCTTTAGTAAAGAACGCCTTGATCGTCAAGGGTTCTTCAAGTTCGCGCAGGATTTCTTTCGTTACGTCTGAAAGTGTATAAATCTGGTTCTCCGTCAGGTCGATCCTGCCAAAAACCCGGTTTGTCCAAAGATTAAGGAAAATCAGGTTGGCGATGACCAGGAAAATAATAATCGGTGAAAAAATGCCTTTGTTTTGCTTTTCCATTAGGACCTCCTTTCTATCGCCAACGCCTTGCCGCCAGAGAACGGGCGGCTAAGAACAGCGCTAATGTTATCAGAGACAGATAATAGATAATATCGCGCGTATCGATAACGCCTCGCGATATATTCTGGAAGTGATGCTCGATTGAAAGGTATTCTACGGCTGAAACCAGCCAATTGGGCAGCAGGAACAGCATTTTATCCAGAAGGAAAAATACGAATACCATCAACCAGCTCACGATAAACGCCACTACCTGGCTGTCGGTTAGACTTGATCCGAAAGCGCCGATGGCAAGGTAGCCGGCGCCCATGAGGATTAATCCCAAATAGCCGCCAATTACCGGACCTAAATCCATGTCTCCAAGCATCGAAATGGTTATGGCGTAAATAATTGTAGGCAGTATCATCGCTCCCAGCAATACGACCGACGCCAGATACTTGCCTAAAATAATCTCCGTATCTTTGATCGGCATGGTTACAAGCAGCTCGATAGTGCCGGATTTTCGTTCCTCGCTTATCAACCGCATAGTTATAGCCGGTGTGATAAAAATAAAAATGAACGGTATTATGCTGAAAGCCACCCGCATATCCGCCTGTCCGACCATAAAGAAGTTGGTGGTAAAAAACCAGCCGGTCACAAGCAGGAAAACGATAATCACGACATAGGCTATCGGAGAATCGAAGTAAGCTTTCATTTCCCTTTGAAAAATAGATAGAACTTTTCTCATGCTCGATCCCTTGTTTGTATCATGTTATTCATTTTAAGTCCCTCTAAGTTTGTGCGGTCAGTTTATGGAAGACCTCCTCGAGACTGCGTTCCTGACGGGTCATGCCTAAAATGATCCAACCTTCGGCGACCGCTTTCTGGAATATGTCTTTTCGGGGATCTTCGCCCGGTTTAGCGGCGATACGGTAGGTTGCGCCTTTGGTTCCGTCCGCGTATGTCTCCCGCACAACGTCGATACTCTCGATTTCTTTGAGTTTGTCGTTAACCTTATCGGGCGAACCTTCAAACTCGACGTCGATCGTATCCTGCTGCATAGCTCCGCGCTGCAGTCCGGCGATGCTGCTGTCAGCTACGATTTTTCCGCGGCTGATAATAACCGCCCGGTCGCAGGTCGCTTGAACTTCGCTGAGGATGTGAGTGGATAGAATAACTGTTTTTTCCTTGCCCAGCCGTTTAATCAGATTCCTGATATCTACGACCTGATTAGGATCCAATCCGATGGTCGGTTCGTCTAATATCAGGATTTCCGGATCGTGGATCATCGCCTGAGCCAAGCCGACGCGCTGTTTATAACCTTTGGACAGTTGGCCGACGTCTTTGTGCAGAACTTCGCCAAGTCCGCAAAGATCGACCACGTCGCGGATTCTGCCGTTGATCTGATCGTTCTCAAGGTCTCGCAGTTGGGAAATGTACTGCAGGAAATCAACGACGTTCATGTCAAGATAGAGCGGATTCAATTCCGGCAGGTAGCCGATCATCCGGCGCACTTCCAGAGATTTTTCGACGACCGACATATCGCCCACTCTGACTTCGCCGGTTGAAGGCGGCATAAAGCAGGTGATAATCTTCATAGTCGTCGTCTTGCCGGCGCCGTTCGGTCCTAAAAAACCGACAATCTCGCCCTTTTCCACTTTGAATGAAATATCGTCCACAGCGCGCTGTATTCCGTACAGCTTGCTCAAGTGGTTGATTTCAATCATAGATGCACCTCATAATGTACCCTTACATAAATCAATAGCGGCATTCGGAAAAGAGAATACCTGTTTGTATTGCAAATGTCTTTTTTCTTTTAGTTTATGCTTATACTTAAGCTTAAGTTTTAGCTTAAACTTAAGTATAAGCTAAGGCACAGATTAAAGTTTCATCTGATAATAGGTTTCAACTATCGATAATATTGCAAGTTCCCAATTGTTTCAGAAAGAGTTGACCTCTGTCACATTTGTTGGCGCTCTTTGCGAGTGGTGAGCATTAGAATAGTAGGTCGAAAACTTTTGTTCGACATTTCGCCCCAGTGCAGTTATCCCAGATA
>CAZWOY010000286.1:0-5727 GCA_964635255.1 uncultured bacterium | reverse complement strand
GGCGAAACTCGCTTCATGAGCAATTTCTGGAAAATAACATTTTTTAGGCAGTCATTCCAGCGAAACAGACTGTCCTTGTGTAAAACGTCGATCAAACGCATGCAGCCTATTATCCTTACGTCACCCAATTGGGCTTGCGTTTTTCAAGAAACGCCGTCGTGCCTTCCCGGCCTTCCGGATTGGTGCGCAGTTCGGCGATCATATTGGCTGTGTATTCGATGTATTCCTGCTTTGTCTGACTCGGCACATCGTTCACGAGGTCTTTGGCGGCTTTAATCGCCTCTGGTCCCGAGCTGATCAGTCTTTTCGTCAGATCATCGATCTCGGAGTCCAGTCCGCCCTCATCGACGACAAAATTTAACAGCCCATACTTTTCCGCTTCGAAAGCGTAGATCCGCCTGCCGGTGATGAACAACTCCCGCGCTCGCCCCGGGCCGACTTTACGAATCACATAAGGACCGATGCAAGCCGGAACCAATCCGATTTTCACTTCGCTGAAACTGAAAAACGCTTTCTCGCCGCCGACGGCGACGTCGCACGCGGCGGCTAGGCCCGATCCGCCTCCAATTGTAGCGCCGTTTACGCGCGCAATCGTCGGTTTCGGGCAAGTATAAATCGCATCTAACATATACGCCAGCTTAAGGGCGTCTTGATAGTTTTCCTCAAAGCCGGCTTGACCCATGCGCCGCATCCAGCTAATATCGGCGCCGGCGGAAAAAGCGGTTCCCGCTCCCGTCACCACGATCACCCGCACATTCGCATCTGCGCTGAATGTATTTATCGCCTCATGCACTTCCGCGATCATCCGCTCGTCGAATGCATTGCGCACCTCGGGGCGGTTCATCGTGATGTATGCAATTTTGTTTGTTATCTCAGTAGAAACTGTTTCCATCATCGACCTTTTTAGTCTCGTCCCGGCAGGCGTCGCCGCCCGCCCTACTGATTATCCCATCATAATTATTACATCCTGAACACGCCCATCTTATAATCCGGGATCGGCTGATTCAGCGACGTCGCAATCGCCAATCCTATAGCCGTCCGGGTATCGAGCGGATCAAGAATTCCGTCGTCCCACAACCTCGAAGATGCATAGTAAGGGCTGCCCTCGCGCTCATACTTCTCAAGGATTGGCTTTTTAAACTCATCCTGTTCTTCGGGCGACATCTCCGGCAGTCCTTTCTTCGCCATCTGCTCCATTTTCACCTGCAGCAGGACGTTCGCGGCTTCCGTGCCTCCCATAACGGAAATCCGCGCATTGGGCCACATCCACATAAGCCGCGGCAGATAGCCCCTGCCGCACATCGCGTAGTTGCCCGCCCCATGTGAACCGCCGATCACAACCGTGAATCTCGGCACCTGGGCGTTCGCGGTAGCGTGAACCATCTTGGCGCCGTCGCTGGCGATACCGCCGTGTTCGTATTCTTTACCGACTATAAAGCCGGTGATGTTCTGTAAATAGATAAGCGGTATTTTTCGCATCGAACACAATTCGACGAAATGCGCGCCCTTTTTCGCAGATTCTCCGAACAGCACGCCGTTGTTGGCGACAATGCCGACCGGATAGCCCATGATGCGCGCAAATCCGGTTACCAGCGTCGTTGCGTAGAGCTCCTTGAACTCGCTGAACCGGCTGCCATCGACTATTCGGGCGATTATCTCCCGCACGTCGAACTGCTTGCGCGTATCGGTCGGCAGAATGCCATAAATCTCTTCGGGATCATAGTAAGGATCTTCCGGTTCTTCGCGGGCTAACTCGAATTTGTCGGTACGGTTCAGGTTTTCGATGATGTTTCGGAGCAGTTGCAGCGCGTGTTCGTCGTTCTCCGCGTAATAGTCGCTGACGCCGGAAATCCTGCAGTGAACGTCGGCTCCGCCCAATTCCTCAGGCGTTACCGTAACGCCGGTCGCCGCTTTTACCAGCGGAGGACCGCCGATAAAAATAGTTCCCTGTTTACGCACGATAACGGTTTCGTCCGACATAGCCGGGACATAAGCGCCGCCCGCAGTGCATGATCCCATAACCGCCGAAAGCTGGGGAATGCCCTTGCCGGACATTATCGCCTGATTATAGAATATCCTGCCGAAATGTTCTTTATCAGGAAACACGCCGTCCTGCAGCGGCAGAAAAACTCCGCCTGAATCGACAAGATAGACGCAGGGCAGATTATTGTCCAGCGCCACCTCCTGCGCGCGCACGTGCTTGAGTATGGTCAGCGGATAATAGGATCCGCCTTTGACCGTCGCGTCGTTGGCGACGACCAATACTTCCCTGCCATGGACGACTCCGACACCGGTGACGATTCCCGCGCTCGGAGCTTCGTTTTTATAATGATCCCAGGCGGCAAGCGCGTTTAACTCAAGAAATGGAGTATCGGGATCGAGCAGGGTGCGGATTCGATCCCTGGCGGTTAATTTGCCGCGTCTTTTATGCCGTTCGACATGTTCCGGCGGGCCGCCCTTCTTTACATGATCGAGACGCTCTTTTAACAACTTCACATGCTTCAGCATCGAGTCTCGATTTGTCTTAAACTCGGGAGCGCTTGTGATAATTTTAGACTGGATTCTTCTCAAGGTTCGATTCTTTTATGTAAAATTTGTGAAGAAATTCCTCTTTTCCTGTAAGGCGCAAGATTATGACGGAAAATAATTTCGCATTGCAGATTGTCCGAGAACGCATGGCGAGCGCCTGTCAGAAGTCCTCGCCTGACAGATGACCTAGGGCGTCGGGCGGGAACGCCTGACGCCCAAAATCCGTGTTGTCGGACAGTCTGAATAAATAAGCTGCCGCTTATTTACATATTTAACGCCAATACTAAATATATTGCCGTCATCTGATTGCAGAAACAGCAGCTAAGCAAGCGCAAGCTGCTGTCCGGCATCAGACGACGGATATTAGAATTCTACTCGGGAACCACTTTATAACCGTAACATAACAAGCCTTCCTCGCCTTCCGTTCGCAGTCGTCTGAACTCAACTTTGACGCGCATTCCCGTCTTGATCTTGGAAACATCGCCCACATCGGCAATTTGGGCAGTGATTCTGGCGCCATCGTCGAGTTCGATTATGCCTATTCCAAAAGGCGCGAGGTCTGAATACTCCTTAGGCGGCGTATGAATTATGGTAAAAGTTACAACTTTGCCTCTATCAGATAAAACCGCCGGATTTGCCTTTTCACCGCCGGGATAGACAGCGCGCGGTGGGAAAAACAATTTTCCGGATTCGGTTTTAGCAGCTTCTAATCTGTATCTTTGCGGGATTTCCCGCTGATAACGCGGCGATCTTATTTTCATTAGCGTTTCTCCAGTATATGTACAACAGAACTGCCTCCGCTTCCGCCCATGTTCTGGGCTAAACCGATCCGCGGATCTTTCAACTGGCGTTTATCAGCTTCGCCTCTAAGCTGTTGGGTAACTTCGATGATTTGCGCGACGCCGGTGGCGCCTACCGGATGTCCTTTGGATTTAAGACCGCCGGAGGTGTTTATCGGTTTTGCGCCGTCGCGTGAAGTTATTCCCTGCTCAGCCGCTGCGCCGCCTTTGCCAGTCTCGAAAAATCCTAATTCCTCGGTAACAATTATCTCAGCGATACTGAAGCAATCGTGAACTTCGGCAAAATCGATTTTTTCCGGTCCAATATTCGCCATTTTATAAGCGCTCTGAGCCGCCGCATACGCGGCTTTTATCCGCGTCAGATCTTCGCGTGAATGAAGCGCTATAGTATCGGAAGCCTGTCCCGAACCTATAACCGCCACGACCGGATGGTTCTTAAATTTGTCTCTCGCCAGATCAAGCGGACATAAAATGAGCGCTGCAGCTCCATCGGTAATCGGAGAGCAGTGCATTAACCGCAGCGGTTCGGCGACCATTGTCGAATTCATCACGGTTTCTAAAGTGACCGGGAATGGATATTGCGCATTTGGATTTAGAGCGCCGTTTGCATGATTTTTTACCGATACATGACCCATTTGCTCGAGGGTTGTCCCGTATCGTTCCATGTGAGCGCGCGCCATCATTGCATACAATCCGGGGAACGTAATGCCCTGATATCCTTCGTATTCGGTATCTGCAGCGGTTGAAAGCGCAAAAGTCGCTTCCTCGCCGGTAATATCGGTCATTTTTTCAACGCCGCCGGCAAGAACTATATCGGAAAGCCCCGACGCGACTTCCAGCCAAGCCATTCTGAATGCGACCCCGCCGGAAGCGCAAGCGCTTTCGATTCGGGTTGCAGGAATGGGAGTTACTCCCAGATAATCCGCCATGACAGAGCCCAGATGCTCTTGAGCGGCAAACAGACCGCCGGACATACAACCGATGTACATCGAATCAAGATGATTGACTCCGGAGTCATTGATAGCGTTTTGGGCTGCAGTTGCGAACATATTGCGGAACGACAGATCCCACAACTCGCCCCATTTATGTAAACCAACGCCGATTACGGCTACTTCTCTCATAATTTTTCCTCCTTCACTGTTACAGGTTTCTTAAAATTTTACCACGGAATTTGGCGTATCGACCGTAATCCAGATAAATTTTGTTTCCATCCAATTGCGGGCGAGTCTTAGGACATACGTCCTGAACCGCTTTTATTCCGTCTTGAACAGTGAATATAAATGCGTCGGAGCCCGCGCCTGAACCGAATGAAACCATTAAAATCTTATCTCCCGGTTTGGCAATATCCAGAACCGCCGACAAACCTAATGGCGAAGCGCCGGAATATGTGTTTCCCAACCATGGCGCCAGCCATCCGGTTTCAATCTTTTCTTTGGGAAATCCCAGTTTCTTACCTGCAGCCATTGGGAATTTACCGTTTGGCTGATGAAAAACGGCATAATCGAAATCATCCGGCGTCATTCCGGCTTTTTTCATGATCCCGTTCGCAGCGCCTAAAGTATGCTTGAAATAGGCGGGTTCACCGGTAAAGCGTCCGGCATGCTGCGGATAATGCTGATGTTCGCGCCGCCAGAAATCGGGCGTATCGGTCATATAAGCGTAAGTTTCTTCAACCTTCGCGAGAATATTCTGCGTTCCGAAAATGAAAGCCGCCGCTCCGGCCGAAGCCGAATACTCTAAAGCGTCTCCGGGAGCGCCCTGTGAGGTGTCGGCTCCAATTCCAAGTCCATATTCGATTAAGCCGGCTTTCACTTGCGCATAGACGACATACATTGATTCAGAACCGGCTTTGCACGCGAATTCGAAATCAGCGGTATGGCATTCGGGCGTAGCTCCAATTGCCTCGGATAAAATCGTGCCTGTAGGTTTGACTGCATAAGGATGCGATTCAGATCCTACATACACTGCGCCAAGTTTAACGCCGGGGATTCCGGCGCGCTTCAGCGCATACCTTGCGGCTTCGACAGATAAAGTGATAGTATCCTGATCCAAAGCAGGCACTGACTTTTCCTGTAATTGAAGCCCTCGTTTGTAGTTTTCAGCATCGGCGCCCCACACGCTCGCTATCGATTCCGCCTTGATTCGATAACGCGGTATGTATGCGCCATAGCCTACGATACCAACATCTGGCATAAAGTTTTACCTCATGTATCTATTTTAAATATTTTTGAATTATAAAGAACTGTACAAATATTGCCATGTGCAATAAACAGTGAAAAATTGCCGACTCGATCCCACGCTCAAATTGCCGACTCTATCCCACGCTCAAATTGCCGACTCGATCCACGCTCAAATTGCCGACTCGATCCACGCTCAAATTGCCGACTCGATCCACGCT
>CAZWOY010000285.1:0-5752 GCA_964635255.1 uncultured bacterium | reverse complement strand
AGTTATGTCATGAAAATTGGGCAAAATCGCGAAATTTGTGTCAAACGCCCGTTATTAATGATTAATCTTAGAATACCATTTTCTTGAGAAGCAAAAAGAATTACATATTATTTAGCTTTGAGGGCTAAATACATCGTTTTATTCGAAATATCCGGAATCTCAAATGCGACCAGCGCCTTGCAAAGGGAATCGTAAGATTAATTCTTTTTAGGAATTGAAAGGATCAGTCCATTATGATGATACTTTACGGGTAAATCCTTTCTTATTCACACTTACTCAATCAGGAACTCTTAACTCTATAGTTAATATTAAGATAAAACGCAAATTCATCATATTTAAAAGCAACCCGATGGGTGAGTTTACATCTTCTCTTTTTCCCATCACTTTCAACTAGTCACTCAAGGTGGAAACACATCTGGAAATGCTGTCATCCGACGGCGGAGTGGTCGCTCTGCGTGAACTTGATGAAAGACCGGCAATCACAAAACATCTGGTTGACAGCCTCCTTGATGCTTTTAAGCCGTAACTCGTTCCCGCGCCCCAGCATTGGAACGAGTTGGCAATGGGTGCATTATTAATTACACAAGGCAATAAATACAAGTTATCTCGATACAATGCTTAAAATGGATTCGATAAAACCATTTTTCCTATGTCGCAATAAGTGGGTTTTCTTACTTCCCCGCATACTGATCCGGCAAATCATTCTCCAACAATATAGTATCCCCCGTTTTCAAATAAGCCTTCAGCTTATCCAGCCCCTCTTTAAGGCTTGGGACGACCCATATCGCGTTTTCGTCGAATCCGCCGTCGATTAAGCCGCGCTTTATGGGCTGCACGCGCTGTACGCCGATGAGGACGGCTAAGTCGCAGGAGCCGGCGGCTTGTTTGCCGAATTCATAGTTGGCTTGCTCTTCTAATTCGCCTAACTCGACCATTCCGGGAGTGACCAGTATCCGCCTGCCGCCTGTTGCGCGGGCGAGGACTTCGAGGGCGGATTTGGCGCCGATGGGGTTTGAATTGAAGGCGTCGTCGATGATGTTCACTCCGCCGTCGCCCTGTTTATACTCAAGTCTGTGTTCAACCTGCGGAATCGATTTCAAGGCGCGCTTGATTTTTTTGAGCGGCGTTCCCAACCGGTGCGCCATCGCTGCGGCCGCCGTTGCATTGGCGATGGCTGGTCGGCCCAATAGTGGGAGGAAGACGTCCAGTTCGATTGGATCCCCCCTGCCCCCCTTAGAAAGGGGGGGAGCTAATTTTAGTATATTTCCTTTAAAAGGGGCGGGAGCTATTTTTTCTTTACCTTCTTTAGAAAGGGCGGCAGCCAATACCCCCCTTTCTAAGGGGGGCAGGGGGGATCCTCCCCCACCCGAAAACAAAAGCGTAAACTCACTCCCGTTAACGCCCAATTTAATATTCTTAGCGATTACCGCCGGGACGTCGTTTTCATCGAGTCCATCTTCGGATTCCACTCGAAAATAAACCACGTCCCCCGAATGCATCTTCCCAATTTCTCTGCAGCGCGGATCGTCGCCGTTCAGGACGGCGATTCCATCCGGCGGCAGCGCTTCCACCAGTTCGCCTTTCGCTTTCTGAATATTGTCCTGAGTCTTGAACCGCTCCAGATGCTGCATTCCGATAATCGTGATTATGCCGTGCTTCGGCTTGGTCAGGTCGCAGAGTTTTTTAATCGAACCGATCCGGTACGCTCCCATTTCCGCCACGAAAATCTCGTGATAATGCCTCAGCCGTTCGCGAATAATCCTTGTTACGCCCATCAACGTGTTGTAGCTGCCCGGAGGTTTGAACACGTTGTACTCCTCCGACAGCATCGCGGATAAAATTTCTTTCGTTCCGGTCTTGCCATAAGAGCCGGTTATGCCGATAACCAGCGGATTGAACTCCTGCAGTATCTGCTTTGCTTCCTTTATATAGCTGTTTTGAATGCTTTTCTCGACCGGCTGCAGCGCCAGAACCGCCCCGCTCAGCCATAGCGGCGCGAGCCATTCGGTAACGTACATGGCGAGACATAACAGAAAAGGAACGGAGGTGCAGGCGGCTAAATTGAGATTAACAGAGAATCGCGATAATAATAGGTAAAGTATTATAACCATTATAATCAGACTGATGATTTGCCCTGCGGCTAAAATTCTCTTTGCCCGGTTCGTTAATACCAGTTTCTTTTTCGACTGCATTAGCTTTCGATTCGCTTTTAATCCTCGCAAACCGAATCCGACCGCTGCCAAGAGCAATCCGACCGCCGGTAGAATTGCGCCGATATAATCCGTCGAAAAGAAATCGGTGCGCTGCAGAAAACCTGCCGGGCATGAGGCTGAAAACGAGGTTAATATGATTATAATCATACCAACAAGCTCAAAACCGACAAGGTCGATATCCGCTTTGCGCTGCAGGTAGCTGCGGAGCATCCGGTTCGGTTCGTAATCTTCAAGCTGCAGAATATGCAAAATGCGTTTCTGCAGGTTGAAATTTAAATAAAACCAGCCCAGCAGCGCTGCGCCCGCGCCAAAGTATAGGTAAAAATTTGCCATCAAGTTCCGAATTATTTTGTTTTAGATTGCGGCAGTTTTTTTCTCTCAAAAAAACTCTTGTAATCCGCAAGAGAAATCGTTAACTTAAAGTTCTCATCATTTTGTCAAACGCAATACTTCGTTTTACGAAATATGAGTAAAGATAAATTCGGAAAATGTCAACTTTATTTAGATGAGGAAAACGAAAATGTCTGCGAAATACGTTTATAATTTTGGTGGTGAGAAAGGTGAAGGCAAAGCGGAGATGAAAAATCTGCTGGGCGGCAAAGGAGCGAACCTTGCGGAAATGACGAATATCGGACTGCCTGTGCCCGCCGGCTTCACGATTACTACCGAAGTTTGCACTCATTATATGGAGAACGAGAGCTATCCCGAAGGACTTGAGCAGGAGGTTGAGGAGAGCTTAAAGCGTGTGGAAGAGATTATGGGAGCTTCGTTCGGCGATGCGGAAAATCCGCTGCTCGTATCCGTCCGCTCCGGCGCGCGCGTTTCGATGCCCGGAATGATGGATACCGTTCTGAACCTCGGATTGAACGACCAAACGGTTAAAGGTCTTGCGGCGCGCACGGACGATCAGCGTTTCGCCTACGATTCCTACCGGCGCTTTGTAAAAATGTTCGCTGACGTGGTTTTAGGAATCAAAGGGCGCGAAGATGAAGACGACCCCTTCGAGGTTGCTATCGAAAAGAAAAAAGAAGAGCGTGGAGTCGAAGAAGACGTCGATCTGATCGCCGAAGACTGGAAAGAACTTGTCGGCGAGTTCAAGCAGATAGTCAAAGACCGTACCGGAACCGATTTCCCGGAAGATCCGAAGGAACAGCTTTGGGCTGCCATCGGGGCGGTGTTTAAATCCTGGAACATCGAACGCGCGATCGCCTACCGGCGTTTGAACAATATCCCGCATACCTGGGGAACGGCGGTCAACGTTCAGTCGATGGTTTACGGCAACATGGGCTTCGACAGCGCCACCGGCGTAGCGTTCACGCGCAATCCGGCAACGGGCAGGAAGGAATTTTACGGCGAATATCTGGCGAACGCGCAAGGTGAGGACGTGGTCGCCGGAATTCGCACTCCCCACCCGATTGTCGATCTGAAAAATGAACTGCCGGAAGCCTACGACGAATTGGTCGCAGCCTACCAGAAGCTCGAAAACCATTACCGCGAAATGCAGGACCTCGAGTTCACCATTCAGAAAGGCAGGCTGTGGATGCTGCAAACCCGCACCGGCAAACGAACCGGACTGGCTGCCATCCGCATCGGCGTCGAAATGGAACGCGAAGGCTTAATCACGCCCCAGGAAGTTCTCGAACGCATCGAACCCGAGCAGTTGAACCAGTTGCTGCGTCCGATTTTCGACGACAATGAGAAAAAGCGCGTGATCGACGATGGCGGCTTGTTGGCAAAAGGTTTAAACGCCGGTCCGGGAGCCGCGTCCGGAAAGATTGCTTTCACCGCTCGCCGAGCCGTTGAAATGGCGGTTGAAAGCGACGACGAAGTGATTTTAGTCCGCGTCGAAACTTCCCCCGAGGATATCAAAGGCATGAACGCCGCATCGGGCATTTTGACCGCTCGGGGAGGAATGACCTCCCACGCCGCTCTGGTTGCTCGCCAGATGGGCAAAGTCTGCGTAGCCGGCTGCAAAGACGCCGAGATAAACTATGCGGAAAAGGAAATGTACATCGGCGGCAAGACTTTCAAGGAGGGTGAATGGATATCTATCGACGGCACATCCGGCGAAGTTTTGGAAGGGAAAATTAAAACCCTGCCGTCCGAAATTATTCAGGTCTTGGTCGAGCATACCCTCGATCCATCCAAATCGGAACTATACGGCGTCTATTCGCAGTTGATGGAGTGGGCGGACGCCGAAAGACGCCTCAAAATCCGCACCAACGCCGACCAGCCCGATCAATGCCAGACAGCCCGCGCCTTCGGCGCCGAGGGCATCGGCTTAACCCGAACCGAACACATGTTCTTTGGCGGCGACCGGATTAAGGCTGTCCGCGAAATGATCCTGGCGAACAACGTCGAAGAGCGCAAAACCGCCCTTGATAAGCTGCTGCCGATGCAGCGCGACGACTTTCTCGGCATCTTTCGCGCTATGGACGGCTTGCCGGTAACGATTAGAACCCTCGATCCGCCGCTGCACGAATTCCTCCCGCACAGCGATGAGGAAATCGAAGACCTTGCCAAAGGTTTGGGCAGAGATCCCGCGAAGGTCAAGTCAAAGGTCGAGAGCCTGCGCGAGTCCAACCCGATGTTAGGACACCGCGGCTGCCGGCTGGGCGCCGTTTATCCCGAAATTACCGCGATGCAGGCGCGCGCCATCCTTGAAGCCGCCGCTCTCGCCAAGAAGGAAAACGTGGACGTCCTGCCGGAAATAATGATCCCGCTCGTCGGATTTAAGAACGAGTTGGCGAATCAGGAGAAAGTAGTGCGCGAGGTCGCCGCCGAAGTGATGAAGGAACAAGGAATCGAGTTCGAATACCTGGTCGGAACGATGATCGAACTGCCGCGCGCAGCCATAGTCGCCGATCAGATCGCGGAAGTCGCCGAATTCTTCTCATTCGGAACCAACGACCTGACCCAGACGGCTCTGGGAATCTCCCGCGACGATTCCGCCGGCTTTATGCCGTTTTACCTTGAAAACAACATCATCGAGTCCGAGCCGTTCCAGTCGGTCGATATCGACGGCGTCGGAAAGCTGATGGAGTGGGGCGTAGCAAAGGGCCGAGAAACCCGTTCCAGCCTCAAGGTCGGAATCTGCGGCGAACACGGCGGCGACCCAAGATCCATAATGTTCTGCCACCGCATAGGCTTAGACTACGTAAGCTGCTCCCCCTACCGCATCCCGATTGCAAGGATTGCCGCGGCGCAGGCGGTTTTGAGGGCGAAGTAAGCGCCAGCGCCCCGTAGCCCCATAGCCCGGAAGCGACCGCATTATTCAACTCGTTCCCATGCTCCCGCGTGGGAACGAGTTTGTAAAAAAGTGCGCAGTAGGGCGGGCGTCCCTGCCCGCCGTGAACTCCTTCCCGAGCAGCATTTAATCTGCAAAATCCGCAAAATCCGCCGTTAAACCTTGCCCCATCCCGCTCGCTTTTCCTAATTTTCCTTTTTAGCCCTTAGCCGTCAAATTAAGACAATCGACAATGTCCAAGCGAATCGCCGCCTTAGTTCTGTTTTTAGCCGCCGCATCGGTTTATGCGGCG
>CAZWOY010000284.1:0-5767 GCA_964635255.1 uncultured bacterium | reverse complement strand
TGCCCAAGGGCAGTCATTCCAGCGAAAGCTGGAATCCATGCCGGTTCTCGCGCTAACGCTGAAGGAAGATGGATTCCAGCTTTCGCTGGAATGACTGCATACGGGACGTTATTTTCCTACCAATATATCTTGTTCCTACGACTCCAACTTTTCTAATATCGTTTTCAATCCTTCAGGCATCGGCGCCGGTTTGCCGTCCTTGTTTATAAAACAGTGCTTGGTTACGCCGGTGCACAGCGGTTTATTTTCGTTTTCGCGATAGACTTCGTAATTGAACGATAGCCGGCTATTGCCCCAATTACTGACCGAAGCCGCTATTTCGAGGACGTCGTCGTAATAAGCCGGTTTGTGGTATTTCAGGTTCGCCTCGATTACCACCAGCGCGTAGCCTTCATCTTCTATCTCTTTATATGGCTTATAAATTTTGCGCACCCAATCGGAACGGGCTAACTCGAAATATTCGAGATAGGCGACGTGATAAAGAAAACCCATCCGATCGACGACGCTGTAGCTGACTCGCTGCTGGTAAATATTCCTGTTTTTAATTCCCGGCATTTTGCTCTATATCCTGTTAATCCCTGTAAAATCTACTCCTGAAACTCGCCCATCTTCCCGAATTTATCGATGCGCAACTGGATTCGTTTCTCCGGTTCTATTTTCATCAGTTTCATTAACGCTTCGGTCAAGGTCTTCGATATTTCCTTTACGGTCGATTCCATATCATAATGAGCGCCTCCGAGAGGTTCTTTAATAACGCCGTCGATCACATTCAGCTTGTACAGATCTGCGGATGTTATTTTTAGCGCTTCAGCCGCGCGTTGAGCTTCAGAAGAATCCCGAAACAGAATCGATGCGCAGCCTTCCGGTGAAATTACCGAATAGACTGCGAATTCGAGCATATAGACTTTGTCTGCGACTCCCAGCGCCAAAGCGCCGCCTGAACCGCCTTCACCGATTACAATCGCAATAATCGGAACCCGAAGCTTTGCCATTTCATATAGATTAACCGCTATCGCCGACGCCTGGCCGCGCTCTTCGGCGCCGATTCCCGGGTAGGCTCCGGGAGTGTCGATAAACGTTATGATGGGCAAATTGAACTTTTCAGCTAAATGCATTATCCGTAAAGCCTTTCTATATCCTTCCGGATGAGCGCTGCCGAAGTTGCGCCTGATTTTTTCTTTCGTTTCCCGCCCTTTCTGTTGAGCTACAATCGCAACTCGATTTCCATTCAACCTGCCGAGACCGCTGACAATGGCTTTATCATCTGAGAATAGACGGTCGCCGTGCAGTTCGACAAAGTCGGTGAAGATTCGGCTTATATAATCCATAGCATAGGGTCGCATGGGATGGCGCGCGAGCTGCACCTGCTGCCACCGCGTCAGGTTCGAATAGATATCTTTCCGGAGCTTGTCCGCTTTCCGGCGCAGTTTTTTGATCTCGCCTTCGATTCCGATGCCGCCATCCTGACCGAGGTTTTCCAATTCATCGATTTTAAGCTCCAATTCGCGAATCGGCCGTTCGAAATCGAGTGTGAAATTTTTCATGCTATCTCCAGAATAGGCTTTTAGTTGCGCCGGCGCAATCGAAAAACAAAATCGGTTTGCGCGGGCGATCTAAAGATGGTAAACTTATAATATACGCAAAAAAATAACCGTTTTCCACATTATCTATTGTTATTTCTGAAAAACGATTGTCGATACCTTGCGGATTGAACCGCTCAGACTGCGGGGCGAGAGATATTCAACTGACAGCAGCGGGATCGTTCTATCGGGCTGAGCTAAAAGATCCGGCGTGATAATTTTGAAAGCGACATTTTTCTGCTTGCCAATAATGCTTACCAGATTTAGAATATGGTCGTAATCGATCTTTTCATAAGCAAAGATAATTTCTTCGATCTGTTCCTGCTGAATTAATCGATCCAGATCGGATTCATCTCCGATCACCGGCAAACCCTCAACCAGGCTGCCAATCTTTTTGGACGATGGATCGATAAAACCAACGATGGAATATAAATTTCTCAAGTCTTCCCGGATGCGTTTCCAGACTTCGACCGCAGTTTTATCGACGCCTATGATCAGCGTGTTTCTTAGCAGGTAGCTTTTCCATTCTCTTGATTTATAGAACACATTCAACAACCACTTCCAGCCCCAGACAAACCCAAAACCGACTATAAATCCGAATAATATGGCAAATCTTGAATAGGCAAACTGTTTTAGAAAATAGGTTAGACTGCTATTAACGAGAAAGCCGAGCGTCCAACTCCAGACTAAAACTGGGAAATTGCCTCGTTTTGACGTATAGACCCCGAACAGAGCCATAGAGCCGACCCAGGTGAGCGCTTGAACGAACAGCGCCGCAGAGACTGTAAGATTCAATCCGAACGCTCCCCATTGCACGTAGCCAAAATCTGTCCAGAAAGGGAAGGTGCGCACCCATCTCGCTATTACTAAAATACACCATAAACCTATTAAATCAACGGCGGGAAAAACGAATTTTGTCCAAATCGATTTCAGCCGTGAGAAAGCCCAGGCTAAGACGATCCCAAAATTAATCAGATAGTGCGCAAGGAAAGAATACTTGTCGCGAAAATGCTTATCCACAAACAGGTGCATAGCGCCGTAGAAGGCTTTGTCGCGGTTTATCCGGCTCCTTTTGGTCGATTCGCCTTTGAAATGCACAATTTTAGCAACCGGAGCGTAATGTGCCTCCCAGCCCGCTAATTTTATCCGGTACGTCCAGTCGATATCCTCGCCGTACATAAAAAAATCCTCGTCGAATCCGCCCACCTGTTCATAGGCTTCCCTTCTGACCAGCATGCAGCATCCCGGAAGCGCATCGACCTGGGCGGGTCTCTCGGGATCGAGGTAGAGAAGATTGTACTGTCCGAATGTTTTGGATTTAGGAAAAAGTTTAGCCAAACCTGAAATCTGACAGAAAGACGCCCATGGGGTCGGCAAACCACGCTTTGAGCCTTTATCGAAACTGCCGTATCGATTTAACAGCTTAGGTCCCATCGCTCCCACCGAAGCGTTTTCATCCATATAATTTACCATTGCCGCAAGCGAGTCCTCGCCCAGCAAAGTATCCGGATTTAATACCAGCAAATACCTGCCATCGGCTTTGGCGAGGGCGATATTGTTGGCTCTGCCAAAGCCGATGTTTTCAGCGTTTGCTATGAATTTTACTTCGGGAAAACGAGGTTTTAAATAATTGACTGAACCATCCTGAGAATTGTTATCAACGACGATTACTTCGATATTCAGGTTGCCGCGGGAAGCGCGAATCGATCTCAGGCATTGATCTGCGAAGTGTTTTACGTTATAATTAACGATTATTATCGAGACGTCGACATTGGACGGTTCAGTCACTGAATTTCCTGGCTTTGCGCTTTCGGAATAGTCCGGCTAGGCCCAATTTCCAAACGACAAGGATGGCTTCCCTGACGATGGCTTTTGACATTTTAGATTGTCCGACGGTTCGATCCACAAAAATAATCGGTATTTCTTTAATTCTGAATCCTTCCATCCAGGCGTGCCAATTTATTTCAATCTGGAAACTGTATCCGCCGGAATGAATTTTATCGAAATCGATCGACTCCAGGACTTCTCTGCGGAAGCATTTGTAGCCTCCGGTTATGTCCTTTATCGGCATACGAGTGATGAATCGCGTATAAACTGAGGCAAAATAGCTTAGCATTAAACGCTGCAGCGGCCAGTTTACAACGTTGACGCCGGTTATATAGCGTGAACCGATGACTAAATCGGCTTCTTGGATCGCGGCAAGAAAGTTTGGTATTTCGTTGGGATCGTGAGAAAGATCGGCGTCCATTTCAAATACGTACTTATAATTATTCTCAAGCGCGTACTTAAAGCCGGTTATATAAGCGGTGCCAAGTCCCAGTTTGCCCTTTCGCTCAATCAATTTAACGCGCGGTTCATCGACTTTGTGCTCTTTGACAATTTCAGCCGTTCCGTCCGGTGAATTGTCGTCCACAATCAGCAAATCAATATTTGACGATTGACGCAAGACGCGCACAATAACGGTTGCAATATTCGCGCGCTCGTTATAAGTCGGTATTATGACTAATGCTTCACCCAAGATGTATGGTCCTCTTGCTCATAAGCGATGCAGGCTATCCAGCTTTCACAAATAAAATATTATTTTTGAATGGATTGCGGAAGCGACTTCTCCTGGTTTTTATAAATCTTCAGCGATTGATCGGTGTTGTGAAATTTGATAAATAATTCTTTCTCCGCTTTGTCTATTTTAAGCCCTGATTTTAGAGGTCGTGGCGCCGCCTGATTCAGCTCGGCAGTTGAGATCGGCGAAATAAGAGCCTTATCGAGATCGAAAATTTCAGCCGCGAGATTTGCAAATTCGTAGCGGGTCATATAGTCCGAACCGCCGATATGAAAAAGTCCGGTGCGATTGAACTGAATGATGCGCTGGACGCCGGAAACAATGTCGTTTACCAATGTAGAGTTTCCCCACTGATCGTTTACAATTTTAACGGGTTTGCCATCCCTGAGCATTCCCAGCAGCCAAGTTACGAAACTCGCGGATATTTTCACTCCCACCCCGTACAGCACGATTGTGCGGATAATAGTCCAGGGAATCATCGCGCCGCGGATAATGTTTTCCGCAGCCAATTTTGATCTTCCGTAGTAAGATATCGGATTTGGCGGATCATCTTCCCCGTAAGGTCCGTTTGAACCGTCGAAAACATAATCGCTTGATATGAAAATTAAGCGCGAGCCAACTTTCGACGCTCCTTTTACAATCGACTCGGTAACATTAACGTTTGACTGCCAGCACTCTTCCCGTTCGGTTTCGCATTTATCGACGGGGGTCATAGCCGCTGTATGTATGATTATCTCCGGATCGATATTTTGTATGAACTTAACCGTATCTTTGGCGTTTGTTAAATCAAGCTGGCGATAATTGAACTCGATTTTTGGGGAAAACGGCTCCTCGAACAGATCGATTCCGTGCAAATCTCCGGCAGAATTCGCATAAGCCATTACGATACGCTGGCCGAGTAAGCCGTTGCATCCGGTGACTAATATTTTCATTTTTCCGGCGGCGGGAATTTTGATCCTGCCTTAATAAACCGAATCAATTGATCGTGGATTCTTTCGTCGTGCAAACTGAACATTCTCGCACATAACACCGCGCTGTTAATCATTCCGGCTTTCCCGACCGCTAAGGTCGCAACCGGAATGCCCTTGGGCATCTGAACTGTGGACAAGAGCGCATCCAAGCCATCCACAATACCGCCTTTCAATGGAACGCCGATGACGGGAAGGTCGCTGTTAGCCGCGCATGCGCCGGCGAGGTGCGCCGCCATTCCGGCTGCGCAAACGATCGCTATATAACCTTTCACACGCGCATTCTTGGCGATATTGGCTGTGTCGATCGGATTGCGATGCGCTGAAGCGACCTTAATATCGGCGGTTATCCCGAAATATTCAAAGTATGGTTTCGCTGTTTCAACAATTTCACGATCCGTTTCCGAACCCATCAAAACTAAAACTTTATATTCTTCCATATTGCCTCAACTTTTGTTTTTTGTTGTGAACTCTATAAAATAGTACTATCTAAAGAGACAATTTGTTTCTTTTAAAATAGTGTAACCTGAAGGTGCAATCGCAAAGTAAAACAGCAACAGCGGGTTACATTCTATTTTCCAGAGAATTGCTCATGATGCGAGCTTCACCATGTAAAATGAAAATAGAACCTCTAGTAGGGCAGGCGTCCCTGCCTGCCT
>CAZWOY010000283.1:0-5780 GCA_964635255.1 uncultured bacterium | reverse complement strand
CTTAGTCTGCTAAAGGCAGACTCGCAATGACACTTTTTACTGCACTTAGTAATATCATTGGCTATCCTTTTCCATAAATTATGAAAAGTCAAGTGCAGATACTGAGGATTACACAGTTCTTCTCGCAATAGACGCAATTTTTTTGGGCTTCAAAATAATCCAATGAAACAACTCAATTGATATTTTTACATCAATATATTAACTTACTTAGTTATCCGTAGATCTGGTATAAAACAGTTAGATAAAGAAAGTACAATAGGAATTTAGCTTGGAACCAGTTCTACAGATTTAGAGTTATATCCGTAAAATATACGAGGAGTCAGCGCTTTGTCCAATACAGAAAAATACTGCTGCTTAGGAGGACGCATGCTTAGTAAGCAAATGAAGTTGTTTTTTGCATTTTTCCTGATTTTAACCGCATTCCTGTTTACTCCGCTTCACGCTGTCGAATCATTATACGACACAGGAGCGCCCGCAGATGAAATGATTGCCGTCCGGTCTGCGGATGGAGAGATTTCAGAATTGGCGTTCGAACTCGATGAACTTGAAATCGAAGAAATATCGATAAACGGCAATAATTACAGCCGGTTTATCGTCGATGGCGAAACCGCAGCGGGCAGGACGGGATATCCGGAACTGCCGAAGATTGTGAAATTTATGCTGATTCCGCCGCAATCCGGCGTCGATCTACGGATTACCGGCTCAGAGTCGCGGATTATTTATGATATAACGCCTTTTCCGATTCAACCGGCAGATCCCGGTGAGCTGCCTTCGGCAAATGGATTAGACCACGCATTTGACGCCGGTAAATTCTCCGATCTAAATTATGAATTTGCCCAAAGCGCGGGCAATGACGGTTTTTATCCACAGGAGATTGCGACCGTCGGCAAACCTGTGATTTTCAGGGGCTACAGAATCGTTTCGATCGGGATTAATCCGGTTCGCTATAATCCGAATACAAATGAAGTCCAGATTATCGAATCCGTCGATTTCGAGCTTGATTTCACGTCGGATAAAAACCGCGTTAATATAATTGACGATCCGAATAGATCGAAGCCGTCCCGCTACGCCCACAAAATCCTGAACGATTTGGTGTTAAATCCGCCTCCGCCGCCTCGAGACGTTCCGCCGAGCGGAGGATCGATTATGTATGTAATGGGCGATTGGGACAACATTGAAGAAGAACTCGAACCGCTGGTCGAATGGCGCAGGCGAATGGGGTGGACGGTCGAAGTGGTCAGAGTCGCTCAGAACAGCACAAACGCGATAAAGGAAGCCATTCAGGAAGCTTACGACGAATGGGAGATTCCGCCGGAACATGTAATTATCGTCGGCGATACCGACGGTCAATATCCGCGCGCCTATTGGGATATGCGCCGGGGAGGGAACTGGCCTTATGAAACGGATCACAGATATGTGGAATTAGAAGGCGACGATCCATTGCCGGAAGCGACCATTGGAAGATTGATCGTTAACAGCCCGAACATGTTGCGTGGTATAGTGGAAAAAACCATCGAGTATGAATCCGATCCGTACATCCCCGAAAATGAGGATGACAGAGGCTGGCAGAAGCGTGCGATATTCGTTGCAGGGGATTCCCGCAGCGGCAGGTCCTCCATCGACGTCTGCAAATGGACAAAAGATTTATGCTTGCGGCAAGGATTTACAAATATCGAGGAGATGTACTGGACCCCGCAGAACCCCAGACCCAACGCGCAGCAGTTTATTATCAACGGTATCAACGACGGCGTATCGATCTTTATGTACCGCGGCTGGACTTACATGAGCGGTTTCAGGTTCGAGGATGTGAATCAACTGCGCAATGGCAGAATGCAGCCGTTTGTTATGCTGGCGACCTGCAACACAGGCGACTACGGCGAACATGTTTCCAGCCCGTTGTACTATTCCGAAAGATTCAACATCAGCCCAAACGGCGGGGCTATCGGAGCCGTCGGAGCTGCGGGGGCGACGCATACCGCTTATAACAACCTCATCGCCTCAACCACATTCAAAGCGTTTTTAGCCGATGGGATTCATTCCCAGGGCTGGGCGTTTATGAAGAGCAAAGTCGAGCTTTACCGGCAATACTTTGATCGCGGCGACATAAATCATCAGGAAAATCCAGGGCTGGAAGCCTGGTTGTGCGAATTGTACATCTTCAACCTGATGGGCGATCCGGTAGTCGATCTGTTTACCGACACGCCTCAAATGTTAAGCGTGGAAAGACCGGAAGAAATTCATGCCGGACAGACGATGTTCGACGTGAACGCAACCTTCGAGGAAAATGAAGAGCCGGCGGAGGACGTCCTGGTTTGTTTGTATAAGCCTGAAGAGTTCCAGATCGCCCTCAGAACGGACGCGGACGGCAATGCGTCGTTCGAGCTTGATCCCGACTGGACGCAGGAAGGCGGAATTCAGTTGACGCTGACCGGACCGAATCTGAAATCGGTTCTGGTCGATTATGAAATTCAAGATCTGCCGATGTATTTAGGCAATGGCGGCGTGTCAATCGATGATGACGACGAGGGCGCAAGCGCCGGCAACGGCGACGGCGACGCTAATCATAATGAAAGGCTTGAAATCGAAGTCGCGTTGACGAATTTTGGAGAAGAAGTTCCCGATGGGGAAATAAGCGTCGAATTAACGCCTGTTTCCGATCATCTGGAAGTGATTGAAGGCGAAGCGAATCTCGAATCGGCGCCAGAACCGGGAGAAGCGGAAGCCGTCAGGTTTGTTGTCGAGATCGGCGGCGGATTTCCGCATGGTGAAAATGCGGCGTTTAATTTAACCGCAACCGCAGGCGATCAATCATGGGAAAGCGTAGCGCTGATACCGGTTACCGGCGCTCAGATCGAAATCCAATCGCTTGAGTGGGTCGATGAACCGCTTCATCCCGGGGAAATCGCCGAGGCTGTAATAACGCTTGCCAATACCGGAATTCAAACTATCGATAATTTCACGGCGACGCTTATCTCAATGACGCGCCATATCGGTTCGCCGGAGTTCGAAGCCGATTATGAATCTATCGAACCGGGCGAGACCGGCGAGGGCGGGTTTAGCCTGAGCGCCCATCCGCTTTTCCTTGAAGGCATTCCGGCTGAAATCGCGATAGCGGTCGAATCGGAAGACGGCATTCAAGATACGGCTTATTTTTCGTTTAAAGTCAATAGAGTCGGCGAGGATGAACCATTTGGCCCGGACGGCTATGGCTATGTGTGTTTCGACAATACCGATACGGAATGGTTTATGGCGCCGGAATATGAATGGATTGAAATAGATCCGAATCATGATGGACCGGGAACGGATACCGAACTTTCTGATACGGCTGAGGAGGACGATGAAAGCGTTGTGATCGATCTGCCGTTTGATTTTATGTACTACGGCGAAGAGTTTGATGAGGTTACTATCTGCACCAACGGCTGGATTGCGCTTGGGGATCACGGCGAGATAATCACCGGCAGAAACCGGCGCATACCCTCGGGGATGGTGGGATCTGCGATGATCTGCCCGTTCTGGGAAGACCTCTTAACCACGAACGATGGCGGAGTCTATTACTGGTATGACGAAGAAAACCACCTGTTCGTCGTTGAATGGTCGAATATGCGCAAACTCGGACCACGCGGAAATAACGAGCCTTTGGAAACGTTTCAGGTAATTCTGTATGATCCTGAACATCACCCGACTTTTACCGGCGACGGCGATATCAAGTTTCAATACTACGACATTACGGATAACCGATCCTGTTTTCAGGAGTGGGACACGCCGTTCGCTTCAATCGGAATCGGCAGCGTCGATCAAACGACCGGGCTTGAATACATCTACTGGGGCGAACCTCATCCGAACGCGGCGCCTGTGGAAAATGAACTGGCGATCCTGTTTACGACCTTGATTGATTTCTCAACCGGCGCGATCTTTGGCAGCGTTATAGATCCGATGGCTGAGGAGCCGATCCCCGGCGTCACGATAACGACCACTTATGGTTTTTCAGCCACGACGGACAGCAGCGGCTGCTATTTTATCAACGACGTCCTCATCGATACGACGATCGAATATTCGATAACGGCGCATAAAGAGTTTTACAACGATTCTACCATTGCCGGACTTAGACCTGAACCAGACGATACATTGATCGTAAATTTTGGACTGCTTCACCCGGAATTCAGTTTGGATCTTGAACAGATCGATATTTCTCTGGAACAGAACAACGCCAACGATTTCAACGTGCCGGTTATCAACTCCGGCAACGGCGAATTGACGTTCGATTCGAGGATTATGTTCGTCGATGAAGGTTTGAATCGAGACGCCCGTTGGGATCCATTTATGACCGTGGACGTCACCAATACGGTCATTGGCGTCGATGGGGAGGATACGCTGCTGGTGGATAACTCGCACATACTTGGCGTAACCTTTGTCGATTCTATATTCTATGTCGGCGGCGGCGGCAGCGAACGCCGCGACGAATATGCGGCGATATATCGCTACACGCGCGACGGCGAGTACATCGACAGCGTGAATTTGCCGACTATGGACAGTTGGGGCTTGCGCGGCTTAGCCTACGACGGCGCCGAATATATCTATGGATGCCTGGACGGCAAGATTTATAAGTTGAATAAAGAATGCGCGTTTGTGGACAGCTTCGTTGTCGATATGCGTTTCATCCAGGATCTTGCGTTCGATCCGCGCACGGCGGAACTGTACGCGACTTACATAACCGACGATATATTTGTGTACGATACTCTCGGCAATTTCGTCCGAATGTATGACAATCCATCCTACGAAGGCGATAATCTGCGGAAATACGGCTTGGCGTGGTATCCGGAAGAGCCGGACAGCCTGAATTTGTATATTAACGCCAATTACAACGACCAGGATATCGTTTTCGGCTTCAATCCGCAAACGGAAGAACTTGTGCCTTTAAGGCATATCCATGAGCGTGATAACGACGAGTTGAAGGGCATGTCCATCGTTGACAGATGGAACAGCTCGGTCTGGACGCTGGTTGCGGTGAACGATAATAACGACGGCGACCGGTTTACAGTCTATCAGCTCGATCCAAACACGACCTGGCTGTCTTTCGAACCAGGGCGGGGAATCCTCCAGGCGCAGGAGCAAACTAATCTGCACATCAGAATCGAATCGGGAGAACGACCGCTCGATCGTTACTGGATTACGCTGCGGTTTACGCATAACGCCGATCCGGGTTATTATGATCTGCCCATCAGCCTGAGGATCGTAGAACAAGCCGGGATCGACAACCTATCGGCAAATCCAACCGAATATTCATTAACCCAGAATTATCCGAATCCTTTCAATCCGGTGACTGCTTTCAGCTATTCGATACCTGAAGCCGGCTATGTAAAACTCGCCGTTTACGACACGATGGGCCGGCTGGTCGAGCTTCTGACCGAAGGCTATCGGAAACCGGGCGATTACGCAGTAGAATTCAACGCCGCCAATCTGGCAAACGGCGTCTATTTCTACCGGCTTGAAGCGGGGGAGAGGACCTTCTCGCGGAAGATGGTATTGATGAAATAAGGATTTCCCTAAGTGGATCGAACATTCTTGTTCGAAATTCTTGAGCTTATCTAAATGTCAGGAGAGCTTCAGAAGAGCTTGCAGACGCCCTCGTCTGCAAGCTCCATATAGTTTCGTTAGAGTTCAAGCTTTAGCTTGCCGCCCCCGGAATGCAGTCGCTTCCGAGCTGCGATTTAACTAACGAACCAACGCCCGCGTTTTCGATTGCGTTTGGAGAATAATGTTGGAGTACACGCTTCAGCGTG
>CAZWOY010000282.1:0-5792 GCA_964635255.1 uncultured bacterium | reverse complement strand
TCCTTTATGCGAAACCTCAGCTTGCAGACGAGGGCGTCTGCAAGCATAAGCGCTCGTTTATGCAAAGCCTCAGCTTGCAGACGCCCTCGTCTGAAAGCATAAGCGCTCCTTTATGCGAAACCTCAGCTTGCAGACGCCCTCGTCTGAAAGCATAAGCGCTCCTTTATGCAAAGCCTCAGCTTGCAGACGCCCTCGTCTGAAAGCGTAACCGCTCGTTTATGCAAAGCCTCAGCTTGCAGACGAGGGCGTCTGCAAGCTCTCTGAAATTCCACTCTCGGATTGTCTTCTTCGCGTGTTAGACCGCTTGGTTTTTACTTTTTTTGAATAGAATAACCACAAACGCGCGAAGAATAAAGCCGTCCAGGAATGGTACCCTAAACATCCATACGCAGTTGTAAAAAACAAATTACACCAGGCGCGGCGAACAACATTTCAAATTACTCTCAATAAACTAACATATAAAATCTCATTCGACAAACAAAACCAAATCAATATATTTTAATCCAATTGCAAACACAATCCTAATATGATATTTATCAGACATTAATAAAACAAACCTAAAATGAAAATTTAGGTTTTAAGGAAATCCTATCGGTTGACAATTCAGATTTTTACGCCTACTATTTTGGGCTGTGTTTAATTTAAAAGCATAAAGAGAGTTAAAATGTTTAAAAGAAACCGCGGTTTAACAAAAGGATTACCTTTTTTAATCCTTTTTATATCCTTCTTTTTTGTTTCACAGGCGTGTTTTGCGCAGACCGGGAAAATATACGGCTCTGTAGTCAATAAGGATACGAAAGATCCGATGATTCTGGTTAACATCGAAATTATCGGCACAAGTTTCGGGGCAACGACGGACCTCGACGGCCGTTATGTTATCCACGGCATTCCTTTTGGTTCCTATACTGCGAGAGCTTCCTATATCGGCTATACTTCGCAAACTAAAAAGGTGGAAGTTGAGCTCGATTCGGAAACGAGATTAGATTTTGAACTGGAATCTGAAATAATCACAAATAAGGAAATCGAAGTGCTTGCAACCCGCGCTAAAGATCGCGAAACTCCCGTTTCGTTTACGGATCTGCCGAAAGCGGAACTTGTAAGGACGTTAGGAAGCCGTGATATTCCAATGGTTTTGAATTCCACTCCTGGAGTTTACGCCACTGAGCAGGGCGGCGGAGCCGGCGATGCGCGCATCAGCATCAGAGGATTCAGTCAAAGAAACGTCGCGGTTATGATCAACGGCGTTCCGGTAAACGATATGGAAAACGGCTGGGTTTATTGGTCGAACTGGGACGGCATAGGCGACGCTACTTCCTCCGTGCAGGTTCAGCGCGGCATGGGAGCGGCGAATCTGGCAATTTCCTCCGTCGGCGGGACTATGAATATCATTACCGACGCCGCTTCGATGAAATCCGGGGCGAAATTTAAACAGGAAATCGGCGACGATGGTTTTTCTAAATCTACTTTGACTCTCTCTTCAGGTTTGCTCTATGACAAGCTCGCTGTCACAGGCTCTTTCGTTAGAAAAACCGGCGACGGTTTCGCTGAAAAGACATGGATCGACGCGTATGCCTATTTTTTAGGAATGAGTTACCTTCCGCACGAGCGGCATAAAGTTGACTTTTTCGCTATCGGCGCGCCTCAAGCGCATGGCCAGCGAACCTGGAAACAACCGATAGCGGTGTGGGATACTCAATACGCTCTTGATATCGGCGTGCATCCAGATACAATTAACGCCCACCGCCGCGAATGGATCGAACGCGGATTGGACTATAACTGGGATTGGGGTCCTATCAATCTGAGACGCACATCTGAAATCGATTCGCTCAGTCCGCCTATGAAAGTTTTCTACAATGGCGAGGAGCATGATATACGCGACGATTCCTACATTAACCGGAAAGAAAACTACTACCACAAGCCGCAGTTGAATTTGAACTGGTACTGGGATTTCAACCCGCTGCTTGATTTCAGCAACATCTTCTATTACTCGTATGGCGAAGGAGGAGGAACGACCAATTTCAAGAACGCCGAAGCGGATTATCCCGCCATGGATCGCTACGGTCATCAGGATTACCAGACGATTTACGAACGGCACCTGTATAATATAGATCCGGAATTTTCCGAAACTGAGCGGCGAGCGACACTGATTGTCAGGAATTCGGTGAATGCCCATAACTGGTACGGCTGGATCGGCAATGCTGAATTCACTTTTACCGAATATCTTAAGTTTACGCTGGGAATCGATCTGCGCAGTTATGAAGGCGAACATTGGGCTGAAGTGCGCAATCTCCTCGGCGGCGATTATTTTGTCGATTTCTACAACGGCGAACCGAACGACATGAACGACAAAAACGAGGACGGAACCTACGATCCGAAAAATTCGATGCGGCGGCTGGGAGATAAGATTTATTATCACGACAAAGGTTTGGTCAACTGGCAGGGAGTTTTCGGCACGGCTGAATACCATACGAGCAAAATGTACGTATTCGGCAATGTCGGAGTGTCGAACACCGACTATAAACGGATCGACTATTTCGAACTCAAGCTGCCCAACGGCGACTGGGACGAATTGCCGTGGAGGTCGTTCAAGGGCTTTGGCGTCAAAGGCGGCGCAAACTATAACCTGACCGGCGAATTTCAAGTCTGGGGCAACGCCGGTTATATAAACATCGCACCGAAGTTTAACGCGGTCTTCAACAACTACCATGAGATGATCGATCCGGTTGAGAACGAGAAAGTAACTTCGTTCGAAATTGGCGTCGGATATCGAAGAGACAGGTGGCTGGATGTGGACGCCAATTACTACAACACCTACTGGGCGGATAAAACATCGACCAAATCCGTACAGGACACGGTCGAAGCCGATACATGGTATAATTACCATTATCGAGGCGTCGACGCCGTGCATCAGGGCGTTGAATTGAGCGTCACCACGAGGCCCCACAAGCTGCTCAAGATAACGGGAATGGCGTCGCTCAACAATTGGGAATGGGCGGACAACGTTCACGCCACATTCGAATTGGCGGATGCGCCCGGCGTCAGCGACAGCGTTTCCGTTTACATTAAGGGCTTGAAGGTCGGAGATGCGCCGCAGACTGCTTTTTCACTCAGCACGTCGTTCTATCCGGTGCAAAACGCTTATTTTACATTGATAATGAAGCGGTTTATGGATCATTACGCCGATTTTAATCCGTTTTACAGGCGAGATCGAGAAGAAGAGGGCGTACAGCCCTGGAAGCTGCCGGCGTACAATCTGGTCGATATGCACTTCGGATATACGATTCCGTTTATTAAGAGCTTCCGCGGCAGAACCGTGAACTTTACGTTTTCTGGACACGTGTTCAACCTTCTCGATCAAAAATATATAACCGACGCGGAGGACAGCGTCGAGGGCGGAGGACACGCGGCGCAAAACTCGGTGGTATTTATGGGAAGACCAAGACGAGTAAACCTTGGATTTACCGTTCATTTTTAGTACATTGCATTTGTTAAGTTTTTGTTAAGAGCATTTCAGGTTTACTAATGCGTCGAAATTTCTTCTTCCTTTTGCTGATAACGGCATTCGGCATAGGATTCCTCCCTGCATCCGGGAGCTGCGAGAGCGATACAATCAGAGTCGCTACATGGAACACTCTCAATTTTCCCGATGCGCAGGGTCAAAATCGAATCCGGCATTTTCAACGCGTGCTGGGGGAGATACAGCCGGACATTATCGTTTGCCAGGAGATCAGCAACCAGGATGGAGCCGATATATTTCACGAACAGATCGTCGATCCTGATGAATATTCGATAGCGGAATTCGTAGATGGAGACTGGACGGACAGCATTTTGCTGTTCAAAACGGCTAAAGTCGATCTCGTCGAGGTGAGCTGGGTGGAAACCGAAGTCCGGCTGATAATGGTCTATTCGATAAGACTGGACGGGCAGCCGGAAAATATGCCGCCATTGCACGTTTCCTCATGCCATTTAAAAGCCGGCAGCAGCCGCAACGACCGGCAGCTCAGGCACGCGCAAGCCGACAGGTATATCCGCCATGTCCGCAACGAACTCGATGATCAATATGTCATGCTGTGCGGCGATTACAATATGCGCAGCAGCAACGAAGAAGCTTTTCAGACATTGATTGAAAGGGACGAGTTTCATGATCCTATCGACAGGCTGGGGAGCTGGAACGATAACGCGGAGTTTGCCGATATTCACACCCAGAGCCCCCGAACCGAGCGGCTCAACGACGGCGGCTCGAACGGCGGAATGGACGACCGGTTCGATATAATATTGCTCTCCAATGAATTTGCCGAAGACGGACCCTGGTATTATTTAGAAAATACGTACACCGCTTTTGGAAACGACGGGCGTCATTTTAACCGCGCCATTCACGAAGGCGGCAACGACGCAGTCGATATGCGGATGGCTGACGCGCTGCATAACGCATCCGACCATTTGCCGGTATTTTTGGAGTTGGTTTACGATCCGGGTCAAATAATCGACGACATTACAGTTTCTTTGGAGGAAGGATGGAACATGATTTCCATCAATGTTATCCCGCCGGAGGAATTCTGGATTCGCGAGGAAGGTCCCGACATAATTCGCCTGACCGAACGGCTGCGCGTCGATGAGGATCTGCATCATATCATGATAATGAAGGACTTTGCCGGCAGGTTCTACATTCCGCACTTCGACTTTTGCAACATTCCGTATTGGGATTTAACGCAGGGCTATATGATGAAGGTTGACAGGGACGTCGAGACCGAGTTTTTCGGCGAACCGATACCCGGGAGCGAGGACATTCCGCTAAGGGAAAACTGGAATATGATCGCCTACTTCCCCAGATACGAATTGGACGCCAGCCGTCCTGATTTTTATGTCCTGTCGCCGATCATCGATCATGTCGAACGGGCTAAAGACGGCGCCGGGGATTTTATGGTTCCGCGCCTGAATTTCTCGAATATGGACCCCTGGCGAGAATCCCAGGGATACCAGGTTAAGGTGAATCAGGAGCTGATTTTCAATTATCCCGATGAACAGCGGGAAGCGCGCTGCGTGAGCGATTTAACCGGCGGACATGATTTGGATTTTGAACTTCGCACCGATAACTGCATGAGTATTTTGATTCAAGGCGTCGAGGGCGTTTCGGTGGAAGCCGGAGACGCTGCAGCCGCTTATAGCATCGACGGCAAAAAAATGGGATTCGGACAATTCGACAACGATGGACGCTGCGGGGCGGCTGTTTGGGGAGACGATAAATCGACCGCGATCAAGGATGGGTTGCTACCGGGCGAATCGTTCGAACTTTACCTGCAGGAGCAAAGCGGAGAGGAACCGATCCCGCTTAGACTGAACCGGACAATCGAAGGCGAAGGATTGATCTATCGAACGAACGGCTTATCGGTCGTTGAGATGAGAAGCGTTGCCGAACCGCCGCAGCATTACTACATCGCGGGAAGCAACCCTAATCCATTTAATTCCACGACGCGAATTTCCTACGGTCTGCCCGAAGCGTCGGACGTTAAGCTCAGAATTTACGACGGGAACGGGAAATTAATTGAAACCGTCCTTGACGCGCATAAGAACGCCGGCGTTCACTCCATCGCATGGAACGCCAAATCCCGCCCATCCGGAATCTATTACGCCCGGATTTCAACCGGGGAGTTTCAACAGTCGGTGAAAATGTTGATGGTTAAGTGAGTTTGAAAGTGTGAAAGTGTGAAAGTGTGAAAGTGTGAAAGTGTGAAAGTGCGAAAGTGCGAAAGTGCGAAAGTGCGAAAGTGCGAAAGTGCGAAAGTGCGAAAGTG
>CAZWOY010000281.1:0-5836 GCA_964635255.1 uncultured bacterium | reverse complement strand
CAGAATTATCACATTGAGTGCGCGCTTCAGCGCGTACCGGGCGCCTCATGCGCGCTGAAGCGCGCACTCAATGTTGTTATACCAGCCATTTATGAAAAAGCGTTTCGTCTATTCAATCGGTTCAACTTTCTTCATATAGACCTCGAAGCCTTGACCTGCGCGCGCTCCAAATATGCCCAGTCCGCCGTGCACGTTTGTATGAATATTGGCAATAAGACCCTGATAGGTTCTCATCAGCGTGAAGAGATACTGCCAATAATCATCGCTAATCGAATACAGCTCTATTAACGTCGGACCTTCCCATCGGAAAAATACCCAGGGGATCGTTATCACACGTGCGTCATGACGCATAATTGTAAAACCGTGACGTCCCTTCTGCGCTATTTCCAGCTCATCGTCAGGATCGTTTGGATCCCAGTCAGGATCGAGTGGAACTAATTCGTCCAGATCGCGCAGGTTTGTGATTTGACCGATAAAGCCATGCGCCGTGTCCGTTTCCCACATCCAGAACATGTTGGGCATGTTACGATTGAGCGCGTCTCCTTCGGTTACCGGGAAAATATTCCCTTCTTCATCTGCCAGAACGACGGCGACTGTGTCGAGTTTGAGCGGCATTACCGTTTCAGCCCAAAGAAACTCATCTTGAAGAGTCGTTATTTCAATACGATACTCGACCCAGTCTCTGGGAATTAATTCCATTCCGGTTTCCGGCACATAACGTCCCGGTTTTTGAGGATCATCCACCATTCTTAAAGTATCCCCGCCGCCAAATATCCTGACGTCCGCGCCGGTTATGCCATGATCCAGCGGATCATAGACCCCTTCCAGCGGCGCGACGCGCTCCAGCCAGATTTCTTCTAACGCCTCGCCGTTTTCAAGAAACGCCGACAGAACCGGTTCGGGATCATAATCTTCCAGTTCGGTCGGATTATCTTCGCAACCGGAAAAAAGAAGCGTCAAAAAGAGTATTAGCGATAAACAAACAAAACTTTTCGGAATTCTACGTAGAAACAGGTCTAAGTTTTTCATTATCAGAACCTCACCTCATAAGAGATTAATGGTAAAATCGGCAGCAGTTTGGCGTCGGAGACCTCCACCCATCTCGAGCCATCCTCTTCCATTTCTATAGACGAAAATCTCTGCCAATAGGGACGGCGGCTGTAGGCGTTGAATACACTCAAATTTAATTTCGCTTTCTTACCCATAAACAGATGGTTCCATGATAAGGTTAAATCGAGACGATGATCTGCGGGAAAACGGTAGTTGTTTTTGCTGCCGGCTAAAGTCGTCATCCCGAAGAAATTGTAGTACTCTATCGGTTCATCGCCAATCCGAAGCGTATAGACGCCGACGTCCTGCGTAAAGCCCTGCCCGGTATTGTAGCGCCATGTGCCGGACAATTCCCACGATTGGGATAGTTCATACTGTGAAAAGATAATGAAATCGTGGCGCCTGTCCCATTTGGGATAGTACCAGTTTCCCAGATTAATTAAAGTCCCTGGGAATCTCCGTTTCGTCCAGGATAGACTGTAACCGAGCCAGCCGGTCAGTCGCCCTGCTTCTTTGCGCAGCATCCACTCCGCGCCGTAAGCGACGCCGTCTCCCAAGACAAATGCATCCTTCGCCTGGTCCCCTTCGCTGACGAGAGGATTGAAGGTCGCAATATCCGTCATTCGGGTATAGTATGTCTCAATAGTAAGTTCAAGATTATCATCCATTTCGGATTCATAAAATCCATCAGCAATATCCCACTCAAAACCGATAACGCCTTGATCGGCATAAGCCGGGCGTATCGTCTCATCGATCGGAAACCATACGTCAAAACTGGAAAACGCCGCACCCATCGACATCACATTGATAAATTGCGAATATCTGCCGCCCGCTAATTTAAAGCGCAGGTCCGGACTGTAATGAATAACCAGCGACAATCTCGGATCCAGAGCTGTGTGATCGCCCTTTTCATGGTAATAGCCTCTGAGACCGGGCAGAAGTTCCAACATCGAAAACGGACGCCAGCGATCCTGAACATACGCGGAAACGGTCGCTGTTTCTTTGCTTACATCTGCATAGACGATGTCCTCGCCTTCCTCCTTAAACATAGCGTCATAATAGTTTACCCAGAGACCTGTTCTAACCTTATGCTTTTGAGCGCCTAACATTTCCAAATCGGTTTTAAACGAATAATCATACAGGCGGCCTCTTGCTTTGTCCAGCAGAACGTCCTCGTTTGCGAACGACCACTTAGACCGATACCTGCTCATCGCTAAAGTGGAACTCCAATACATTTTTTTGGTAAGCGCATGTCTAAGCCGTCCGGATATAGTTCGATTCCCCCAACTCATATATGCATTAAGCCTCGTGTCTTCCTCGCCGAAATCGAAATCCAATCTGTCATTGCCCCAGTATCCGGAAATTGTGAATGTTGTGCGCTTTGAAAGGTCGAGATTGACTTTAGCGTTGCCATCATAGAAATAATAATCCGGCAAATCCACGTTCTGGCTTTCCCTGATGAAATCGATGATCGGATCCATATAAGTGCGCCTCAGCGATGCAGCGTATGATCCCATGTTATTGGGCAATGGACCTTCGAGAGAACCACGCGCCGAAATTATTCCAATCGAAAACAAACCGTGCGTTTCCTTTCGATTTCCATCCTCCATAATTACTTCCAAAACGCTGCCGCTCCTTCCCCCATACATCGCGGGAAAACCGCCTTTCATCAGATCGATATGTTTTACCGCGTCCGCGTTGAACGTACTGAACAAACCGAACAGATGGTTCGGATTAAAAACCACGTTATGATCCATTAGGATTAATGTTTGGTCGGGACTGCCGCCTCGCACGTGCAAAGCGCTGCTGACATCCGAGGAGGCTTTCACTCCAGGTATAATCTGCATCGCGCGCAGAACGTCCATTTCGCCGCCCAGCGACGGCATAGTCCGGATCAGATCGGCGTCGACCGGCACCGCGGAAACTATCGGCGCGGTTCGATCGATTTGCGTTTCATTTCTTTCAACAGTTACTTCGACTTCCTCAAGTTCGACTGAGGAAGGGATAATTTCAATGTGGATAGGATCGATTTTGCCGTCGTGAACGACGACCTCTTGTTCGAGGGTATGATATCCGAGATTGCTTATAATTAAAGTATAAACACCCGGATTCATATAATCGATTACAAAATAACCATCGAGGTTTGTCGAAGCGCCGCGATCGGTTCCTTTGACTAAAACTGAAGCCGCCGGCAGCGGTTCTCCGCTGGTAGCGTCTTCGATATAACCGTTAATTGTCGCAGAATAAACCGTCGCGGATATTAGAAATAAGACTAAAATTAACGACGTGTATTTAAAAAACATTTATCTCCAAAATTCAGAATTTGTTTTAAATGTAAATATTACTTTTCGTAAAAAACAGCGCTTGGTCATTCCCGCAATACAGACTGTCCGAGAATACGAATCTTGGGCGTCGGTCGTCATCGCCTGACGTCAAAATACCGACTCGTTCCCACGCTCCAGCGTGGGAACGAGTTAATATGCATTCCCACGCGGGAGCGTGGGAACGAGTTAATATGCATTCCCACGCCGGAGCATGGGAACGAGTTAAAAAGCCGGAGCGTGTGAACGAGTTAAAGCCGGAGCGTGGGAACGCATAATTTGCCTTTTTACGCAAAAAGCAAATATCATTTCAAGATAATTGTAATTTGTTAAATTTCGTTTAATCCGTATGATTTTTTTGAGTTATCAAACATAAATAGGCTTGTCCGATTTCGAACAACGTATTCTGGATATATTCGATACTGCTGTCTTCGAAAAAGCCATTGCAGATTAGGGTGGCGAATCCTTGCGTAGCAATCCACATTTGATTTTTCAGTGTTTCGATATCATCATCGGAAAAATTGACGAATCTTGAATCCTGTCTCATATAAAACTCAGCGAGATCGAGCAACTCGTCGATCGTGATTTTGAATTCGTTTTTTTCAAGACAAAGCGCATGAAACAGCAGTCGGTTGTCGCGCGCAAATAAAACCAATCCGGTAACCAGATTTAACAAGACTCTATCCGAATAATCTTTCTTGGCATAGTCCAAAAGTATTTCACCCGCTCGTTTGAGAGTTTCGGTTTTCAATTTTTGCATCGAGCCGAAATTGCAATAAACCGGAGCGGTGGATGATTCCAGCCTGTTCGCCACGTTGCGCGCCGTCAGCGCTTGAACGCCTCGTTCCTTAATCAAATCGATTGCAGCCTGAAGAATATCTTCTTTATGAAAAGCGACTTTCGGGGGCATGACTCCTCCTTAATAAAAATTTATACTCCTCGCCAATTTTGTTATATAACAATATAAATATAATAATCTCGCGCTGAAATCAAAACGCGCGCTATTTTTTAACTTTTCAAAATTATCGTTTCCCCCCGACGGGTTGTATTCTATTTAACCTCAGAAAGTGTATATTCACTCGAACCGCCATAAAAATCTTCAAGGTATTTTACCATCAGATAAGGATCCTTTCCGTGAATGCGCTCGAACAGGTGTCCGTTTCCTTCCAGCAATCGACGTTTCTTGGGCAGTCCGTTCGGGAGTAGATTTGCTGTTTTAATCATATCGAGTGAAGCCGTATCTAGGGCGACGATATCATTTGAGGCCAGTATCCCAATATCAGGAACCAGCGATGGCGTAGTCATTCCCCAGCAATCGCAGAACATGGTTATGTCGAGAAGGAAATTAATAAACAATAAATCGCGTTTTTTGAATTTCTTCAAAAATTCTGAAGTGATCAACGCCATTCCCTGTGAAAAATCTTCAAATCGCCTGTCTTCCATCCGCAGCGCCTCCTCAGGACAAACCAATACACAGTGCTGGCAGTAAGTGCAATTATGCAGGAAAATCTCAATTCTTTTTTTATCTTTATGAGTTATTATTGCATCGTTCGGACAGGCTTGGTAACACTTTTTACAAAAATCGCATTTTTCGGGATCATAAACGATGCCCCCTTCAAGACGGTGCAATTTCCCACGCGTCTCCATCGGTGTAACGCCCATTGCAATATTCTTTAGCGCTCCTCCGAAACCGCAGTCGCCGTGACCTTTTACATGCGATAAATCGATTAGGAAATCGCAATCTAAAGCTTCTCCCCCAAAGTAAACATAATCTATATCCTTAAAATTCAATTTGTGCTTATGCAAATATTTACCGGTATTTCCAAAGGTCGAAACCATTTCGCATCCCAATACTTCCGGCGTGTAGCCTCGAGCTAAACCGTCCGAAACGCGATTGTCCATCGCAGTTATCCGCGTAGCGCCGCAGCGTTTAAGCTCCTCCACCAGCAATCTGACGAAAACCGTCGGGATGGTCGAATAGCCTATATTCCCACCGAAATGCATTTTAATTCCGACATTGCGTCCCTCGACTTTCTTCTTCAGATTCTGCTTAACTAACATCCTGCGAAATTTTGCCGGAAGCGTTTTTTCAGGTTCAAGCGCTTCGACTGCGACGTCGGCAAACCAGACTTTTGAAGGTCGCTTGTCGCTTTTAGATTTTATGTTATCCTTTTCACTCATTTTACGTCTTGTTTTTTTGGATTTTCAAGATAGTAGAAGACCATTTCCTGACCGCGGAAATATTCCCACTCAGAAGTGAGACTCATCCCAAGTTTCTGCATGAGTCTTATAGAAGCTATGTTTTGCGGATGTGCAAAAGCAATAATACGCGGAAGGTTTAATATTCCATTCTTCAACTTCCCAGTAATAATTCATAAGCGAGCTTCGCCACGGAACATGAAAATAAACTTCTCTGGCAGGGCAGGCGTCCCTGCCTGCCAATGCGATCCAGCAAGGTCGAGAAG
>CAZWOY010000280.1:0-5855 GCA_964635255.1 uncultured bacterium | reverse complement strand
TATAAGGTCGATATGCATTCCCACGCTGGAGCGTGGGAACGAGTCGGTAATTTGTCACTGTTTATTACACTTGGTAATAACCAAACTCTTAGACGGCATATTATTTTATTGGGCTGATATTAAGGTCCGCATTATTTAAAAGATAGCATTTTTATATTATAATACGTTAAGTTTAAATGTTGGGCAAACAAAACATAACATCATGAACGATATACAACCGGAAAAGAACCAAGACAAAAGTACGCTGTTTGCGCGGATTCCATCGATGACGGTTATGCTTCAGAATAAACGTGTTGTCTCATTGGTTGCAGAGCATCCTGAAATCTACGTTCAAAAATGTCTGCGAACCGCATTGGATGAGATTAGAAAAAATATCGTCGATGGATGGATAGAGAAGCCGGAGGATATTCCTTCAACCGATAAGATTATCGACCGCGCTGAAAAACTGGTTAACGATGGTTTACGCAACAAATTGACGCGGTCGGTTAACGCTGCGGGAGTGATTCTGCATACAGGACTGGGACGCGCTCCTTTAGCGCCTGCGGCGCAGAATGCTCTGCAGGAGGCTGCTTCGCGCTATTGTATATTGGCTACTGAACGCGAAACAGGCAAACGAGGCGACCGCAACCGTCATAACGAGGAATTGCTTTGTGAGATAACGGGCGCAGAGGCGGCGTTGATTGTCAATAATAACTCGGCGGCCGTGATGCTCGCGTTAAATACCTTTGCCAAGGATAAAGAATCGATTGTTTCTCGCGGCGAACTGGTTGAAATCGGCGGCGCTTTTCGAGTTCCCGATGTGATGAGAAGATCGCAGACAATAATGGTCGAGGTCGGCACGACAAACAAAACCCATCTGCGCGATTACCGGGAGGCGATTACCGAAGAGACAGCTATCCTGTTGAAAGTCCATACCTCGAATTATCGGATTGAAGGATTTCATAAGGAAGTTTCGGTTAAAGAAATGTCCGAATTGGCTCATGAACATGGATTAACCGTGGTTATGGACATCGGCAGCGGCGCGTTGGTCGATATCCGGCGCTGGAATCTGGCTTACGAGCCGACAGTTCCAGAAGCGGTGGCGGACGGAGCCGATATTATTACATTTTCCGGCGATAAAATGGTCGGCGGTCCGCAAGCGGGCATAATCGTGGGTAAAAAAGAATGCGTCGATAAAATGAAACGCAATCCACTGATGCGCGCATTCCGCTGCGGGAAATTAACTCATTCCGCTTTGAACGGCACGTTGCGATTGTTTCTGGACGCCGATAAACTTCCAGAAACGCATCCGGTTTACGAGATGATCGCCGCCCCGCTCGACGTCGTCAAAAAACGCGCCCAGCGCATCAATCGAAGGATTAAAGCGGAATTTAAGGATCGGATTAAGACCGAGATACGAGACAGCCACACAGAAATGGGTTCCGGATCGCTTCCGGCTCGAGGCGTTCCGACAAAGGCAGTCGCTGTCGCGATAGATGGCTTCACAGCGGAGAGATTAGCCCGCGATTTAAGGATGGCTGAACCGCCGGTGTTTTCAAGGATTGAAGATGAACGGGTGATTTTTGACGCTCGAACGGTAGCCGATGAGGAAGTTCCCTGGCTGATAAAGGCTTTGAAAGATGTTTTCGCATAAATACATTTAAAACTTTCTAAAAAAATTTGGAAAATCTTTTAGTATTTATATTCGCCGTTTTGGTTGTTTACGGCGGCGTTAACCTTTACCTGTACATAAAGGTAATGAAGGGCGCGGCGCTGCGCGGCGGCAAACGAAGATTCTTAAAGTATATCTTTATCCTTTTAGCTTTATGCTATCCATTAAGCCGCGCTGTCGGATTCGACGCCTTTCTCGGGGAATCGACGGGGTGGCTAGGCGCGTACTGGTTGGGCGCAATGGTTTATGGATTCCTTTTCGGGCTTTTCTTTGACCTGATCAGATTAATCGATATAATAACCGGCTGGTTTCCGCGCTGGATAACAAACGATTTGAGGCAATCCGGCAGAATGGCGCTTGCGCTGTCGGTTTTAACTATTCTGATGATGCTGACCGGCGGACATATTCGCACGCTGTTTCCGGTTGAGAAAGAAATTGAAATAGAACTGAAAGAATTTCCGCCCGATTTGGAAGAATACCATCTGGTCTTGTTTTCGGATGCGCATTTGGGAATATTTGTCGGAGAAAAACGCCTGAAAATGATTGTCGGTATGATAAATTTTATCGAGCCGGACGTTTGCTTAATTGCAGGCGATTTATACGATGAACATCCGGGAGACCGGAACTGGACGGTAGAGTATCTAAAACAGATAGAAGCCAAAGATGGAGTTTATGCCGTTACCGGCAATCATGATTTTTATATAGGGATCAAGCAGGCGGTCAATTTGATGAAAGACGCCGGTATCGTCGTCCTCCGCGATTCGGTTGTTCAACTGGACGATGCGATTAATTTAATCGGTATCGATGATATCGCGAGTGTCTCACAGTACAATCTCAATCCTAAACCTCTATCCAATTTGGTCGATAGAGCAAAACCCGGACTCCCAAATATTTTACTCAGTCACGAACCGTTGCGCAAAGCCGAAGCTTTGGCTGCCGGAGTCGATCTGATGTTGTGCGGTCATACTCATGGCGGACAGATGTTTCCTATCGGATGGTTTACGAAAATTATATATCAAACCAAACAAGGTTTGAGCAAATTTGGAAAAATGTTCATTTACTTGTCCAATGGGGTGGGTACGGCGGGACCGCCGGTCAGGATCGGCGCAGAACCGGAAATTGTGCATATAGTTTTAAAGGCGGAAAGTGAAGAAAAACAATAGTTGGAATCCGGGGAATTTACCCTTGAGTGCGCGCAGCAAGCGCTAAATGCGCGCTGAAGCGCGCACTCAAGGGTATTAGTTCATATTACTGGGAAAATAAAGAATTCCACCGGTAGGGCAGGCGTCTCTGCCTGCCTTCTCAGCCCTGCTGGATCGCATTGGCAGGCAGGGACGCCCGCCCTACCAAAGAAATTTATTTTCATGTTCCGTGGCGAAGCTCGCTTCATGAATAATTACATGCAGATTCAATTGAAATCTACGCCAAATTTAAAATCCAGGAATAAAAAACACTAAATATTTTCGTTTTTTGTTTTTTCCTGAAATGATTCATCGATCTCTTCATACTGCGCATCCTCTATATCCAATTCCTCCATAGCATTGATTAATTCTTCCTTTTTCCATTTCCTGTACTTGATCAGATCCTGTTTAATAAGTATCAAACCAAGCGTTAGGACCGCGGCGTCGTCGAGATAGCCGGCGAATGGTATAAAGTCGGGAATGATATCGAACGGATTCACAAAATACAAAACAGCGCCGGCGGTTGCGGCAATACTCGTCCAGGGAATGCTTCGATAGTCTCCCTTTACATAATCCCGCAATAACGAAACCATAAGTTTCAGATCAGCCCATATAGAATCAAGAAATCCCGGATGGTTTTGCTCTAATTCCTCAAGTTTTTTCTTTCCCCTGCGAGCAGCTTCTTTCACATCTTCGAATTTAATATTTTCGATATTCTCGCTGTACTCGCGCTTGGCGCGATTTGCTTTTCCTCGCCATCGTTTTTGCATCTCGTAAACTCAGTTTCAAAGTGTTGCTAAGTCGCGCTTGGTTTTCCTTCAACGCTTTTCTCGTTCGTTTCTTCCAGTTTTTCGATTTTTTCCGGTTTTGGCTTATGAGTCATGTGAGATGGTTGTTTAAGTGGCGATTCATAAGCGGACGAAGCGGAAGAATGCAGACTTCCGGTAGTTCCGATAGTCTCCATTATCACTCGCAAAGCTGTAATGGCGTCTTCTCGAATTAATTCGTCGGTTTTTCCCCGCTTCTCAATATCGATCGCTTGAATCAGAAGATCGTCCTTATACTGATCCTGAGCCAACTCAACGATTTTTTCTACCAGCATAGCCTCGCCGCGATGGAGGTAGTATTTTGTGTGTTTACCGATTTCCTGGTAAACGCCTCTAACCTGATCTGGATTTAGCTTATCCATTTTTTCACTCCGCAAAGCGTTAGCTTTTTGTATGCTAAACCGCTGCCGCCTCTTTTTAATGGGCGGCAGCCATAGATTTACTAATAATTGTCTATCTGCGCCCTCTGCAGCCTGCCTGAAAAATCGACATAAACCGTCTTAAGTTCGCTAAAGAATTCGTAAACGGTCCACCCGCCTTCTCTATGTCCATTTCCGGTTTCCTTCACGCCGCCGAAAGGCATGTGGCATTCGGCGCCGATCGTAGGACCGTTTATGTAAGTGATGCCGGCTTCCAAATCACGCATGGCTCGGAAGGATTTTTTGACGTCGTTCGTATAGATCGACGAAGATAAGCCATAAACACAATCGTTATGCACTTTGACCGCTTCGTCGAAATCCTTGACTTTTATTACCGACAGGACGGGACCGAAGATTTCTTCCTTGAAAATTCTCATTTCAGGGGTCACTCCGGCAAAAATCGTCGGTTTGTAGAACCAGCCGTCCGCGTTTTTGCCTTCGGCGTCGAACTCTCCGCCGCAGAGCATCTTTGCGCCTTCTTTCTGTCCGATTTGCACGTATTCATGGACGATGTTCCGCTGCGCCTCATTAATCGCCGGTCCCATCTGATTCGTTTCGATCAATCCGTCTCCAACAACGAGATTGTTGGCAGCTTCAACCAGCATATCGAGATATTTGTCATGAATGTTCTCATGGAGAATCAAACGGCTGGTCGCCGTGCATCTCTGCCCGGTGGTGCCAAACGCTCCCCAGATAGTTCCCTCGATCGCCAGATCAAGATCGGCGTCGTCCATCACGATTTGGGCGTTCTTACCGCCGAGTTCGAGCGAGACGCGCTTTAGCTGCGCTCCCGCCTTACTGTTGATTAGCTTGCCAATCTCGGAGGAACCGGTGAAGCTGATTAGATTTACGTCCGGGTGTTCGACGATTGCGTTTCCTACCGCGCCGCCGCCGCCGTGAACCAGATTGATCACGCCTTTAGGCACGCCCGCCTCGATCAGGATTTCTACGAGATGAGTTGTGGTCAAAGGAGTGTCCGACGCAGGCTTAAATACAACCGTATTGCCGCAAATCAAAGCGGGTAATGCTTTCCAGCACGGAATCGCCATTGGGAAGTTCCAGGGGGTAATCAGTCCGGCTACGCCGATGGGCATACGGAAAGAGAGATTCATTTTGTTTCGCATTTCCGAAGGGGTCGTGTGCGAGAACAGCCTCCGGCTTTCTACGGCTCCATAAAACGCCGTATCGATTCCTTCCTGAACGTCGCCGCGAGTTTCCGCTAAAATTTTTCCCATCTCACGCGTTGCGTCCCGCGCTAACTCTTCTTTGCGTTCGACCATGATCTCACCGGCTTTTTGAATGATTGCGCCGCGTTCAGGCGCGGGCGTCAAGCGCCATTCATTATAAGCCTCTTTCGCTACGGCTACAGCCCGATCAACATCGGATTTATCCGACTTTGGAAACATGCCCACCACTTCGTTCCAATTCGCAGGATTCCGGTTTTCGAACCACTGGTTCGATTGCGCAGGCGTCCACTCGCCCGCAATATAATTAAGATATTCTTTCGCCATCTTTAAGCTCTCCTGTCTAGAAATTTACGTTTCCAAGTAAATGTAATCGAAAAAATCTTGATTGTAAACCTAATTAAAGAAGATTAGCGAGGTTATCGCAATCTCTTGTGAGGATGCAGTTAAAACAGGATGGAGTTTGGGAATTCAGACAAGGGTTAGCAGGTCGAACACTCCTGTTCGACATTTCGCCCAAGGGCAGTATTTTGCCCAAGGGCAGTCATTCCAGCGAAAGCTGGAATCCATGCCGGTTCTCGCGCTATCGTCGA
>CAZWOY010000279.1:0-5857 GCA_964635255.1 uncultured bacterium | reverse complement strand
TTATGTCATGAAAATTGGGCAAAATCGCGAAATTTGTGTCAAACGCCCGTTATAAAATGATTTCAGTAGGCCAGGCGTCTCTGCCTGCCGCGTTTCCTACATTACGAACAGGCAGGCAGAGACGCCTACCCTACTAAGGGGGATAACATTTAAAACTCGTTCCCACGCTCCGGCGTGGGAATGCATAAACTCGTTCCCACGCTCCGGCGTGGGAATGCATATCGAATAATATATCCAAGATTGTCATACGGGATATTACATACATTGCATTGAAACAAACTTGTTTTCTTTGATTGTGTAAATTTTGGAGTAAGTCATGAACTTTTTACGTTTTTTTTGTTTCGTTTCGCTGTTTTTAATTGCGGCGTCGAAACTTTCCAGCCAACCCTTTGAGCCGGATGAACAAACTTCCGGATTGTGGCATTTCGATCAAGCGGGTCCGCCGGACAGCTTAGATCTGCGTCATTATCAGTTCTCTGCAAGAGACCATTTTGTTTCCGCAATCCAAACCCGCGACAATTGTGTTTGTATCCTTGGCTGGGGAAGGGATGCGGAAGGCGCGAACGAGTTTTTCTTTATCACAAAAATCGATAGCGTTGGCGAGGCCGTTTGGACTCGGGAACTCATGAACCACGGAGACAGAACGGCAAACGATTTAGTTTTACTGGCTGATAATAGGATTGCAGTGGCTGGATCCGATGAAGATAATTTCCCTTATGTAATGATTCTCGATGAAAACGGCGAGCAGCTTTCCAACACGGCGTTCCAAATCGAAGGCTTTACCAAGCCGGATGCGATAGCTCAGGACCGTGAAGGCGCTTTGGTTGTTTTTGCTACCCGCCAGATTCCAGGCGTCAGGTTCGGAGCGGCTTATATTTTTAAAACCAGCGTCGAGGGCGAATTGATGTGGGATTTTCAAATTCAGCGCGAAGACGGTCCAATTTTCCACTTGGAAGGAACGGTTAACGAATCGAACGAGATATTCGCCGGCTATTACGGTTCGGAAGTGGGGCAAAACATTATAAAGCTTAGTCCGGACGGCGAGTTGTTGTGGTCTATTGCAAAAGGCAATGAAGAAGACGAGTATCGATTATCCAAAATGACAGTCGAGAACGAAATGATTTTGTTGGGCGGAACCTATACGGAGCGATATCACGGCATGAAAGCGCTGGTCACGTGTTTGGATTCTGATGGGGAAACCCTTTGGGAATTCGATTATGGCATAGCCAGGACAGCCGTAAGACTCCATGATTTCTTAAGAATGGAAGATGGAGGCTTTACACTCGCGGTTGCGGCAATCGAAGCTTATCAACCTAGATTATTTTTTAATCCTGTCATTGTTCGCTTCGATTCCCAGCATGAGTTTTTATGGCGCCGGTATTTTAATTATCAGATAAATTATGGCGTGCCGCCGGTTTATTATCCTTCGGTCCTTATAAGGATGGAGGATACCAGCTTTAACATCGTCGGCAAAATCGACGGAAACGAATCCGAACATCCGGATATTTACGCTTTCATTACAGCGGCTGATCCTTTATTTATCAAGGATTCATCTCCATTCGAAAGCGAAGGTTCTGTATCAGGCGCGGTAGAACCGAGCGAAGGCTTTTTTCAAAACAGCATGAGAATTGGCGAGGAGTTCGGTACAGTTTTTATTCCGGATAACGAATGTTTTCATTCTGACCGGTTCACTTTAGAAGCTTGGATTAAATTGGACGGCGAAATCGAGCATGACGGCGTTATTTTAGCCAAGCGAATCGACGCGGAGCGTTATAGTTATCTTTTTAAAGCCAGCAATGATCATAATGACCTGAGTTTAGGCTTATATACTACCGAAGATAGTTACCTCTGCAATGCGGAGGTCATGTTCCTTGAGGACAGGTGGCGGTATGTCTGCGCAACTTACGACGGAGAAACAATTTCGCTGTATATCGACGGACAGTTGGCTTCTCAGGTGGAGACGCGCGGCGAGGTTGTCTATGGCGGCGGCGGTTTGTTTATCGGCTCGGACGGCGAGGAATTTGGCGACCATCTAATCGGCTCGATCGACGAAGTTCGCATTTCAAGCTGTGTGCGCGAACCGTTGTACATCGAATCGAACTACCGCGAACAAGTCCCCTCGAAACAGCGTCTTGTGAGTTTTTTCCCAAATCCGTTTAACGATGCTTTATCTATCCGTTTCAACGCAAATCCTTCAGTGGTTGGAAACATCCGGATCCTCGATATCAACGGGCGGACTGTGAGCGATCTAGGCGCGCAGACATTAGTTTCGGGATCAAAGATTATCTGGAATGCGTCGGATCTGCCATCGGGGGAATACATTGTGAATGTCGATCTTGGGCGGCGGATAATAAAGGAAAAGGTTTTGCTGCTTAGATAGATTTAAGGAAATTGTCTGGAGTACGACCTTGAGTGCGCGCTTTAGGGCGAAATCGAGTCTTTGTACGTTCTTCCGGAATATAGAGAACGAGGCATCGCCAAAATACTGATGAATGACGCTATCGAATGGCTCAGAAAAAAGAAAGCCGATAAAATGATCTTAGGCGTTGCTGTTGGCAACGAGAAAACGTTCGAGTTTTACGCCCAATTCGGTTTTTTTCCAAAAGTCACTATCCTTGAAATGAAAAATGAGTGATTGCTTTTCTTATGCAGAAGCGCTTATATAAGCTTTCACAGCTGATTTGGCTATCGATGGCGTTCGTCTGTTTTGCTGTAAATGCTGCGGAATTAAGGCAAAATAACTCTGATGACAATTGGGTTGTTATCGATGATATTTTAATTGTCGGTAATAAATTAATCGAAGATTGGTACATATTAGAAACAATTTCCTTTAATGAGAATGATACTTTAAATGTTCAAGGATCCGAGTTTGATAAAAGTAAAAAATGCCTGAAACAGTCGAACTACTTTTCTCATATTGAGATTGCGGAGCGCCAAATAAGCGCTAATCGGATAGACGTTATCATTTTCGTTGAAGAAAAGCTGCCGTTTTCAATATATCCCGCTGCCGTTTCCAGTCAAATCGACGGTCTCTCGATAGGGGGGAGGGTTGTCTATAATCATTGCCCGCAATTCAAAGATCAAATTGATTTAACGGCTGTTTTTGGGCGCGCCGACTACCTATGCCTGACATTCTATGATCCAACGTTTCTATACAGAGATTTATCGATAAAATTGGAATTGAAAAGGATCGACAGATACAATCCGTATGAAGAATTCAGACAGCTCGAGCATAAAATTGTAATCGGTTTTAATTTGCGGATTTGGAAAAATATTGCCGCTGAGACAGAAATAGGCTATCGTTATGTCGAATCCGACTTGCCGGGAATTACATTGACAAGCGCTGATTTTGACAGGACGCCCTATGCTGTTTTATCAGGCATTATCGACAGTCGAGACAACCGGTTAAATCCCTCGAAGGGAATATATTATCAAGCAACTATTGGCAAACATGGACTTACAACGCCCAATTACAGGCAAAGTCGGATTGCGCTGAAAAAGTATTTTCCGATACGATTTGGCCGTACAATTTTACTCAATGCCGAATTTGGACTAAAGAAAGGCGAACTACCCGTTTATGACAGGAGCTATTTAGGCGGTTCGGAGACCGTGCGCGGTCTGGAGTTAAACTCGCAGCGAGGGGCGGGGATTCTGGTAGGCAGGCTTGAATACAGATTTGATATCGAACCGGAAAGCAGGATAATTAACGAGATGGGCCTGCAATTTGGCGGGACAGTATTTTTCGATATAGGCGCCGCTTTTGATCAAAATATCGATTTAGAAAGCCGAAGATTTGAAAAGTCAGTGGGTTTAGGCGCGAGGATTGTTTCCGACGGAAACAGCGCTGTAAGTTTGGATTATGGCTGGGCGCTGTCGGGCGGATCGCGCTGGGCGGTAAAAGTGACCACAAATACTGAGTTTAAATAATCAGCCGATCTTCGTAAAGTTATTCCATCGATTTTGTTTTGAATCAACTAAATTCTCTCTGAACAATTGATAATACCGTTTTTTAATTTTACCTTTGTATCTTATGCAACTAAAGGACTGAGGAGGTATTGTCCAGCTTTGAGGGCTTTCTGCATTGAATAGAGTTTTTATCTCGAAAATTGGGATAACAACCGCTTTAGGAGACGGTTTGGACAAAAACTGGGAGAGTGTTTGCGCTCTTAAATCCGCAATTAAACCTGTAACGCACTTCCAAATCGATTCAGATGATATCGCTTATGCAGCTTGTTTAGACGATATCCATGCCGCTTCGGAAAGTAAGTACGATCAACCGCCGCTCCAGCGCACGCTTTCACAAATAGCCGGAATCCCGAGTGATACTCTGGTAATATGGACCGGTAATTCCGACCCTGACAGGAAAAAACTTGAACAGTCCGATTACCCGCTTGAGAAAATAAAAGACTATTTCAACCTCGATAGTAAAGGTTTAGATATCTGCGCGTCGGGAGTCTCATCGATCGCGGGAGTTATATTAGGTTCCCAATTAATCTCGCAGGGATCCTATTTAAGCGTTCTGGTATGCGGATTCAACAAAGTCGATCGAATTACCCACGAGGATTTAAAAAAGCAAAATCTAATTTCCGGGAATATCTGCAAACCGTACGATGTTCATCGAGATGGATTTAATCTGGGCGATGGCTGCTGCGCTATCCTGTTAACCTGCCGGGATTATGCGGATAAATATCGACTTCCAATTTATGGCAGAATCTCAGGATGGGGAATCTCTAATAATACCGATACTAATTATGAATATCACGAGGCCGGCGATGGATTGTTCGATGCAATATATTCGGCGCTGGATCAAGCCGCTGTTTCTGATTATGAGGTGGAAGCTGTTTGCGGCGCCGGCAACGGTTCTGTGATGGAAGATGAGGCTGAACTGGAAGTTATGAACAGAATTTTCAGCGGGATTCCTATTCCCGCCTTTTCGGCAAGAAGCGCCACTGGAAATACGATAAGCGCTGCGGGATTAATCGATCTTTCAATAGCCGTGAAATGCCTCCAGTCAAGACGAATACCCCCGACGTACGGATTGCAAAATCCTGAGAGCTATGCTGAGAGTTTCTACAGTGATAATCTGCGAAATTTTGAAGGGAATAATATTCTTTCGATCAACATGGACAGATTCGGACTAAACGCAGCGATTCTGGCGGAGGCAATTTGAACGTCTGGATTACGGGAGGATGTTTAATTAAGGGAACGGAATGCAGATTAGCGGGAGAAGCTAAACCGATCAAGCTCGATAATAAACAATCGCCTTTTCTAAAAGACTCTAAAATTTCTATTACAAATCCTGACGGAGAGGAAGCATCTGTAGATAAGGTTGTAATCGGTATTAACGGCATCGGATTTGCACTCAAAGACGCCGGATTGTTAATTTCCGATTTTTACCGTTCTGCGGCTCTGGCATATTCTTTTAGCGCTCCGCCTGCTGTCGCTGATTGTGATTATTACGATGAAAATATTACAAATCTAATTCTGAAAGAGGCAGCCAGGATTTACAAACTAAAAGGCGCGCATCTGGCTGTTCGCGATTCTGAGGGAATAGGACTGACGGCGTTAAATGCTGCGATGATCCTGATCCAAAGCGGAAAATACGGCAGGATTATTTCCGGTTGGATAGGCAAAGATAAAGAAAACGCAGCGAACAGCGCCGCGTTCATCGTTATGGAGGTTTCACCAAAAGACATAACCACTCAGAAAGGAATGATCGGATTTGAACGCGGAGAAATTATTCTCAATGGTTCAAAGGTTATCAAGTCGATTTTGGATATTTTTGAATAAGAGCTTTGATAACTTATTACTAAGTGCAGTAAAAAGTGTCATTGCGAGTCTGCCTTTAGCAGACTAA
>CAZWOY010000278.1:0-5860 GCA_964635255.1 uncultured bacterium | reverse complement strand
CCGTCAAACTGAACCTGAAAAAACAACCGCCGTTCCAGTTCGAATGCCAAGTCGCAGGCGTGTTCCTGTTCCTGCCCTACATAATCGAATCCGGCGTTCTCGACGTCGTCGAACAGTGCGCCCTGCCGGAGTCTTCAACTATCGGCAAAACCCAGGCGGCGCTTTCCATGCTGCTGCTGAAATTGATCGGAACCGAACGGCTCAGCCACATCGATCAGTACAGCGCCGACCGTGGCTTCGGATTGTTCGCCGGCTTAAACGCTCTGCCGAAACCATCCTATATGTGCTCCTATTCATGCCGGACGGAAGCGTCGATGCTGATGGATTTTCAGCGCAGGATCGTCGAAAAAGTCCGGCGTTTCCATCCCGATCTTTATCGGGGCGAGACCATCAATCTCGATTTTCATTCCATCCCGCATTTCGGCGATGAATCCCAAATGGAAAAGGTATGGTGCGGCGCTCGGGGGAAGGCGCTCAAAGGCGCGAACACTTTCTTCGCGCAGGACGGCGGCAGCGACATGCTCCTTTATTCCAACGCCGACGTCAAACGTGAAGAGTCGTCAGAGGAAATCAAAAATTTTATCGAATATTGGCTTGACGTGAAGGGCGTCATCGATGAAACGCTCGTTTTTGATTCGAAGGTGACGCGCTATAACATTCTTGACGATCTTGACGGGGGCGGCGTTAAGTTCATCACATTGCGCAGGCGCAGCCAGAAGCTTATCGAAAAGGCTTTGTCAATTTCGGAGGATCGCTGGGAGAAAATCTATCTTCCGATTCCGAAGCGCAAACACAAGCATGTTAAGATATTCGAGGATCGGGTTGCGCTGGTCAAAGGCGGAAATGAATTCCGGCAGATTATTATTAAGAATCATGGTCGCGCGGAGCCTACTTTCATTGTCAGCAACAATTATGCGATGACAATTAAAGAAATATTAACTACTTATGCCAAGCGGTGGCACATCGAAAACAAATTGTCAGAGTTAGTGAACTTTTTCAGTTTAAACGCACTTTCTTCGCCAATTATGGTTCGGATACATTTTGACTTGCTGTGGACGCTTATAGCCGATACGTTATATAGTATGTTTGCCCGCGATCTTCGTCGATTTGAGAATTGCCGCGCGGCAACAATATTCAGGAAATTCATCAACATGCCCGGACAAATCGAATTCGACGGACGCATTTTGAATATAAAAATCCGCAAGCGTTCTACAACTCCGGTCTTGTTTGGCGTCGAAAAATTGAACCGCGAAATAAAAATACCATGGTTAGAGAACCTTCCAATGAGAATTGTTTGGACTCCTTAGGGAATGACGTTTATATTGGTGTGGAAATCGGTGTTTAATTTGAATCGTACGTTTCGACCAAAAATATTTTCTTAAATCCATGAACAACGCCAAGCTTAGCCGCCGCCAGTTAAAGGCAAAAGTGGTCGCCCTGCTCGAACAGAACGATTTCGAGAGTGGATTGAAGGAGCTAAGGCAATACCCAACTGCAAACACTTTTAATGTCCTGCTGGGCAGCCTTTTGCACCCGCAGGAGGAAGTGAAATGGAAGGCTGTAACTGCGGGCGGAGTTTTGATCGCCGACCTCGCCGCGCAGGATATGGAGGCGGCGCGGGTGATGCTGCGGCGGCAGTTGTGGAACCTGACCGAAGAATCCGGCGGGGTTCCCTGCGGAGCGCCGGAGCTGATCGGCGAATCGTTAGCCAACCATGAGCGCCTCGCGGAAGAATTCGCTCCTTCGCTCATTTCGCTGATTATGCCTCAAGGCAACTACATCGACTACGAGCCGATCCTGAAAGGAACTATCTGGGCGATAGGCAGGCTTGCCCAGGCTTATCCGGCGTTAACTAAGATGGCATTCCCATTCCTAATTCCGATGTTAGATCACGAGGATTCCGATATTCGCGGCAGAGCGATCTGGACGATGGGCTTGATCGATAAAAGCCGGGCGAAGGAATATTCGATGCAACTCTCAAGCGATCGGGCAACGGCGGTTTTGTTCCGCGGGAGGGAATTGGTGGAAATAAGAGTTTCTGAATTGGCAAATGAAATTTCCAGTGAAAATGGATAGGCAAATAAGATCGATAGTTTATTTTGAAGCGGCCGCAGCCGGAAAGCGATCCCATTCCGAGGCTCGCCATAGCCATGTTGGGAATGTACAATTTTATATAGGGATATGTTTGGAACAAGGGGCGATAGCTTTATTTAAACAAACGTAAAATGAAAAGACTTTCGTGAAATCAAACCTATGGTTGGGAGGAAGGCGAAGAGCTTTGGTCGCGAAGATATAGCGGCGATCTCGAAGACGCGCAGATTCCCGGCGGGGTGTATTTTCTCGAACTGAACGCCGGGGGACGGAAGGAGGCACGTTTGCGATACGGGAAATGCAAGTCATTTAAACAAGAGAGGCATTATGAACGAAGGGAAGATTCCCGGAATGCAGTCGCTTCCGGGCTGCGTCACTGGGATGCTATGTGGGTCATGAATCGGTTGGTTGATAATGATCTGAATGCTCCTGCTGATTTCCTTGAATATCACCAGGCAAGAACTGGACACAAGAGGATGCGGTCTTTAATTATCGAAGTTGTGACAGATTTAGGTGTGGATAAATTCATGAAAAGTACACTGAAGGAAATACGGATGGTATGCCTTAGATGGAAAAGGTTGAAGAAAGAGACGTTCTGATTAATCGGACAAAGATGCTTCAAATAGCGAGAAAGTATAATATCTTCGTCTCTAAAGGCACCATTCATAGATGGGCAAATGAGCCTGATTTTCCTTTAGTAGTTGGGAAAAATGGAACATTTCTACTTTATAAAGAACATGATTTCGTAGCTTTCATAATGAGGCGATTCCGTCAAATTCAAGCATAACATTAGTTGTTAATTTTTTAAGGTGTATTTTACAGCCATTGAGGGTCAGTAAAAACACCTTCATTCCAACTTTTTTCTATTTCTTCGGGTGTCATTACCCAATCTTTTTGATAAGAATTGAAAGTATTCAATAATTTTCTTATATGATCTTCTGTGCAAAGGATTGCTGGTAATCCAACTGCAAAAGTGAGAAGAAAATCGATACCGTCATTCTTTCTCTTTTTTGATTGAGGATTAAGTGGTTGAGGATTTTTCAACATACTAAAATAATGGTCTAAGAAATGGATTACTATTTCGATTCTCTCAGAGAATTTTGGAGATGAAGCATATTGCTTATCAAGTTCATCTGAGATGGCATTTATACGATCTGAACTATTACTTGAGTATGGAATGATGTTTTTTATAAAACCTATCCATGCCTTTCTTTCTTTAACGATTAATTTTTCTGCCTCCCCAGGTATAACTGGTAAATTGCTTAAATCTGCAGTGGTGTTTATCTTTTCCAGTTCAAGCCAGCAACTTTTTGAAAACTCTATTTCATCCTTAGAATCGAATGGATCAGTTTGATCTTTATCCCTTATTCCACACATCTTAATCAAATTTGCTCTCCCAGGTAAAATGGGTAGAACATCAGATATAAATTGCTGAGTTTGTCGAACTGCTTTTATGAGGTCTTCAGCACTTATCTGACTGTTTTCCAACTGATTAATTATTTCTAAATATGCGATATCGGTTAAGCAAAAATGATAGTTTTTCACAGACATGGCATCAAAGCAGTCTACCCAAGATGGTTCATCATAACAAAGATTTCTAAAAACGTTTGTATCTAGCGCTATTATGGTCTGATTATCGGGAATGATTTCTCTGCTCATTTGATTACCCTTAGACTTTTTAAATTTAAGCTAATACTATATTTCAATAGTTTTCCCGCTGATGAATGCATCCCGAAAAGATTCAAAGTCTTTTAAAGGATTATCCTTGACCACATCAAGAATTCCATTTAATGCACCATCAAGTCCATTGATATCCTGCTTATCAACTGCATTATCAAGGAGCTTAAATAGTTCGGATAGTACGGTAGCGCGCTCTTCAAAACGAAGATGAAAATATTGTTCCAATGCTTCTTTTTGAGCTTGAATAGTAGCTACTGCGATTTCTCTTCTTGCTTGAATCTCCTCTCGTCTTGTAATCTCGCTCTCTGTGGCTTTTTTATAAGAGAAATACTCTTGAAGAACTGCTAAAGGATTGAGGTTTTTGGTTACCTCCTTCCCAGCTTTGCCTGCAAATTGCCCGATTGATTTCTCAGTAATTTTACTTATACTCTTTTGTGTGTTTAAATTGATTTTCCCTGCCATTACAGCTCCTTTTCTGGTATAATTTGACCTGTCTCATCCAATATTGCTATCTCTAACAACTCACCAAGAGTCTTAGCAGTCTTTGCTACCATGTATGCATCAGATATTACTTTAACATTAGCATCTGATAGAATTTTCTTCAACTCGGAATCCGTTTTAGCTGTAGTGCCTTTAAGTTCATGAACTCGTTTCACCACGGCATCAAGGGCTTTCATAAGTTTTTCTTTGTTTGCTTGATCAACTTTAAACTCAGAAATGTTTTCTTCCGCTTGCCTTTCAATTTTTGCAGCCTGCCAATCCGCAACAAAACCTATAACCGCGATAGCTGGTCCTGTCACAAGACCACCAAGAACAAGGGTTCCTGCAGCTATACCACCACCTCCAGCAGCGAGTGTCCCACCACCCAACCAAGCTAAAGTAGCGTTTGTCGCAGCTGCTCCACTGAGAGTAGATATCGCAGTTCCAGTTGAGGCAGATGCCAGTAAGCCTACTAATCCATAAGCGCTTGCTGCAGTTGCTACACCTGAAGTTGCTGATGTTACTAATCCGCCCAGCACTTCGACTGCATTGACAGATGCCTTTTTCCATGCTACAAGGTTTTGCGGAGTAATATTATATTTTTCGAGAATGTCTCGATTCTTCAATTTTGCTTTTTCAAGGAATTCTACAGCTCTTCCTAGAGTGACCATTGCCTCGAGTCGCACTTCACTAAGTTCAACAAATTGTTTTGACACATATAAGTGTTTTTCATCAAAAATTTTATGGAATGATTCATAAGCGCTTCTTTCACGAGAGTACCTACTCTTAGCTTTTTTTATACGTGATCTAGCAGAGTTTCCCTTTATGACGCCTATTAATGTTGCTCCTCCTGCAACAGCACCCCATACAATAACCGGAATTGGCATTGATTCTTACCTCGGGTTTAGCAACTTAAGTTTCAGTCTCATCAACCTCATCAGTTCTGGATAACCTTCCTTCCGCCCTTTAACATAATCCCATGGTTAATTCCACGACTATGTCAAACGAGGCGATGAACACCGATTTAAAACGCATTCACTTTCTCCTGGAAGCCGAAGCGGAACTCGCGCTGGCTCGGGATACGAGTGACAACATTCCCGAAGAACAACTCCGTGACAATATCCGACGAGGAAATCTAAACTCTGCTGAAATCCAATTTCAAAGCAACGATCCTCGCTTTTGCGAGGACAGGCTTCGTCTAGAATACTCTTCGAGTAAAGTTCTTTCCGGTCCGTCACCCGTCGTTCAATCCGACGTTCAATCAGTATATAGGCAATATCCGTAAAATTGTCAATCATCTCTACAGCCTAAAACGTATTATCGTATTATTTTTTACTAAAAAATACCATATTACCGGTTCGGACAGTTGCGCCTGCTATGCTTCGACGTCCAAAGACGGCTATAACCGGCGCGCAGATACACCCGTAAAAATCCACGAATTTCACAACTAAGCGCCCAAATAAAAGTCTGTCCGCCAGGCGGACAACCTCCTAACCTATTATAATAGCGCAACATAAAACCAATTTTCCTCAACATTTCCACTCCCCCATCCCGAAATCTATCCCGACCGCCTATGAACAATGAAACAATGAAACAATGGAGCAATTTA
>CAZWOY010000277.1:0-5922 GCA_964635255.1 uncultured bacterium | reverse complement strand
CATGGCTTGCTTGTCAAGCCAGGTTTATACTAACGATGTTCGGGATCGACAAGCTGAAGCTTGAACTCTAACGAAACTATCCAACCGCTATCGAAAAAGCGGGCGCTATTTCGTTGGAGTACACGCTTCAGCGTGGGAATATAGCACGCTGAAGCGTGTACTCCAACATTATTATCCAAACGCAATTGGTAAAGCGGGCGCTTTTGGGGTGCGGTTGATATTTCCTCTCAAATCCACCCCTGCTTTTCCAACTGCAGCAAAGCATATTCCACATGACTCCGCTTCATCAATTCCCTTTTCCGCTCGTTCCAAGAATATAGTTTCGCTAAGACTTCGCTTAAGTCGTTTTTAGCGTTTTCATACTTAGAAATCCAGTGAACGCTCGTCAATAATTCCATACCGTACGGGGTTTCGAAGCCTTCTATCAGGTTCGAGACTTTCGTCAGGGCGGTTTGAACCTCCGAATAGGCTTCCAGAAAAGCGGACGCCTGTTCCGCTATTCCAGGGAGGATGTCAACCGGGGTATCGGGGCTGGTCTTCCCATCTCCGACGCCCAAGATGAAATGCCCTTCGATGCGGTTTAGGACGTGACGCAGGTTGTCCGCATAGGGACCATAGGAACCTTTTGCAAAATCAAGCCTTAAGTTGAGGCCGGATTCCTGGAGCAGATAGGCTAACTTGTGAATTTCCAGCAGCGAAAGGCGATAGTCGTAAAGCGGTATCTTATACCTCTGCATAAGTTCGATAATTGCGGCTCTGCCAAACGTCATATTCGGTTTCAAGGTTTTATCTATAATTTTAGCCGGCTGCGGCGCTCCCGAGGGCTGATATACGAAAATATCGACGCCGTTCAGACTTCCTAATTTCTCAAATATCTTTTCCCGGACTTCCGTCCAGTTTAAGCCTCCTAACCCGCTTCCCAGAGGCGGCACGGCGATGGATTTTATATTTAGATCTGCGATAATTCTTGTAAGATCATCCAAACCGGCTGCGATATATTCCATTTTACTATTGGCGCGCCAATGTTTTTTCGTGGGAAAGTTAATTATATACTTGGGATTGTTAAAGGTATGCGTTTGGAAAACAAACATCTGTCCGACCCGGACGTCGTTTTTATCGCAAGCGTTTTTATAGCTCTTGAAATTATCCGGAAACGCCTTTTTAAACTGCAGCGCCACTCCTTTGCCCATTATCCCGACCGTATTGATCGTATTGACCAGGGCTTCGACGTCTGCGTCGAAGATATTTCCTTTTGTCAGGTGGATCATGGCTTTCCTCTAATAATACCACTCCGGCTTAACTGCGACTCGCGGTTTATGCTCGGCGTCTCTTAAAATTCGATTTACGTCAGCTTGAATTTTCGAACCGATTTGGCGCGAAGTAAAATGGCACATAGTCTGAAAGACAGCCTCCAGCCGCCGCCGGAACATTTTTTCTGCTCCTTCTATCCTTTATATGTCGGTGCGCTATATTAACGCTTTTCAATTCACGTCTTAGTCTTTCGGAGTCCGAAAATAAGCCTTTAAGCCTTATAATATTCTGTAAATTATCAATATGTGTAATGTGGTAGAGGTATTCCAACAATTTATGTCCGTTTGCCTTTCTTATTAAAATCTAAGAAATCGAAGCTGTTAGCGCAATCCAAAAAGCAAATTAAACTGACGCTGCAATCCTCTTTAATGGTAAGAACAAATCAGACAATTGGCAATATAGATTTGGAATTTCATGACATATCAGATAAATCCCGGAATGCCGCCGCTTCCGGGCTGACAAATCGGCGTTTATTCAATCCGGCAACTCCCGTAATCCTGACGCTGCAGTTTGTTTCACGCTCCATTTTTAACTATATTCTGTTCATAGCATATCTTGATTTATTCTGAGGCGAACATGGGTTTGTTTCTTTTTATATTTTTTACTTTCTGCGCGAGCGTCTTTGCGGACAATATCTGGCTGGATGAGCGGGGGGATGTTCCGCCTATGTCGGGAGCGGCGGTTTACGGTTCCGACTACGGAGGCAATCGAGCGGGACCGGTGCGGGACCGGGTGGGGGAAAATCTGCTCGTCAGCGAGGATGAGGAGCATCACCATCAAAACGAGACGGTCGTGGTCGTTAATCCGTCCGATCCCGACCATATTTTAGGCGGCTGCAACGACTATCGAACCGGCGACGTTCTGTGCGGGTGGTACGTCTCGTTCGACGGAGGCGAGACCTGGGAAGACGGCGTGGTCGATCATCTGGACCGGTTCGCGCGCGCCGGCGATCCCTGCGTGGTCATGGACCGTGAAGGAACCGCCTGGTTCTGCGGAATTCACTACACCCGCAACACGCCCGACGGCGGCATTTTCTGCAGCCGGTCGGACGACGGCGGACTCAACTGGAATGAACCCGCCTACGTTATCGCCCATGAAGACGAACAGGACGCCCCGTTCGAGGATAAGCCTTATATGGGAATCGATATCACCGGCGGCGACCACGACGGGAACCTGTACATTTCCTGGACGAGGTACGGCACAGGTCAGATTCATTTCTCACGATCGACCGACGGCGGCGAAAACTGGAGCGACCCGCTGAGGTTGACCGGAGGACGCGGGCAGGGATCGCTGCCGGTTGTCGGAACCGACGGCTCGCTGTACGTGATCTGGAAGGATTACTCGGTCGATCGAATGATCGGCAGGAAATCGGTCAACGGCGGCGAGTCATTCCAGGCGCAGTTCACAATCGCCAACACCGATAACCTGCCAAACAACCTGCCGCCGACCGAATTCCGCGTTAACAGCATTCCCTCCGCCTGCGTCGATCATTCGGACGGCGAGTATCGCGGCAGGATTTACGTCGCCTGGGCCGACGAGCGATCCGGCGACGCCGATATACTGTTGTGCTGGAGCGACGACGGAGCCGAAAATTGGACCGACCCGATCCGGCTGAACGACGATGAAGTCGAAAACGGAATCGATCAATTTTTCCCCTGGATATGCGTCGATCCCTCCGATGGAACGCTCTACGCCGTCTGGTACGACCGGCGCAGCGATGAGGACAATATTTTCATAGACTTGTACGGGGTGCGCTGGAGCGGCGAGGGCGGACTGCCGGATAACGAACGGATTTCGTCGGAAAGCTGCGATCCGCGCATCGGCTTCGACGGAGCCTTCATCGGCGACTACAACGGAATCGCAGCCTTAGCCGGCAAAGCCCATCCGGCTTGGGCGGACACACGGAACGATAACCAGGATATTTACTATGCAACCTTCACCGACGAGCGGCGATTCGCGGCGGAGGAAGGCGAACAAAGTCATGATTTTACCATCGAACAAATCCTGATAAACGGCGAAGAACCGGACGGCTACGACGAAGCCGCCGTCATCGACGCTGAGGACGAAATTATCGGAACGTTTCAACTGGAGGGAGATCCCCCATACGAATTCAACGCCTCCGGCAACTGGGAGACGGCGCATGGCTTCGCGTATATGCGATGGAAAGTCTGGGATCATTCCGAACGCGAGGAGATGTTTGCGGCGCCCGTTGTAATTGAAGGCGAGCGCGTGTTTTCCGATGATGGCGCAACCACGCTTGAATTGTACGCGCCTCCGCCGGATACCTTCCGGTTAAGAGTGGGCGAGCGTTTCAACCTGGTTTCGATCCCGCTTCATCAGACCGATATCGATCCTTACAATATTTTTCTACCGTACGAAGAAAATGTTTTCAGAGTGGTGGACGAGTTTGGGCGCTTCCTAACTTACGAATGGGGGTTCACCAATATGCATCCAATCGATCCGCTGCGCGGCTGTTTGCTGGGCATTGAGAATAATGCGGAAATGGAATTCTACGGCGTTCGAATCGATGCTCAGCATCCGATACCTATTATGGAAGGCTGGAACATGATCGCCTATCTGCCCGACTATCCCCTGACCGAGCGGCGGGCGTTTGCGGGAATCGTGGATGATATATTTCTAGTTAAAGACGATCAGGGATTATTTTACGCACCGGATTGGGATTTTTCCAATATGGATTTATTAGTTCCTGGCAAATCCTACCAAGTGAAGGCTGATAATGACGTCGAATTGATATATCCCGAGTGCCGGGAAGAAGCTCAATTTGCACACCTTAGTGAAGAACCGGTTCATTTTAAGCATAATCCGAAATCGCCGCATAATATGTCGCTTTTAATCAGTGAATTCCAGGCGCAGGGTTCCGGCGAAATCGGCGCGTTTACCGAGAATGGCGCATTATGCGGTTCTGTAGTCGCCGATGGGAAGCCTCCTTATGGAATGGCTGTATGGAAGCCTTCGGAAGAAGATCGATTTGAAGGAAGCGCTTTGCGATTTAAATATTGGGATAAACGATCGAACAGCGAGTTCGAGTTGTCTTATGAGCTTATCGAAGGAGAATGCGCGTTTCATACGGACTCCTTTGGCGTTTTAAACTTGAGTTTAGCAGATCCGGAACAGATTGCGCCGGATCGGTTTGAGATTTTAGGCGTCGCTCCCAACCCATTCAACCATGCGACAGTCGTCGAGTTTTCTATCCCGCAGGAATCGACGGTCGATATCTGTTTGTTCGATATAAATGGCGGTAAAGTTTTTCAAACAGTTGGGAAAAAATTTGTCGCCGGACGCCATAAAGTTGCGCTGGATGGTTCAAATCTTAGCAATGGAGTTTATTTTATAAGACTTAAGTCGGAAAAGTTTTCGGATTTTAAGCGAACGGTTTTTTTAAAGTAAATTTGACAGGAGTCAAGCCAAATACTTCCGCGCAGGACTTCGTTCCCGCCGGAAAGATCGCGTTGGTTCACGACTGGCTGACGGGAATGCGCGGAGGCGAGATTGTGCTTGAGGAGCTCTGCCGGTTGTTTCCGCAAGCCGATCTCTTTACGCTGGTTCACGTCAAGGGCAGCGTCTCTGCTTTAATAGAAAACAGGCGGATATTCGAGTCGCCAATTGCAAAGACGCCGCGCGGGAGGCGGTCCTATCAGAACTGGCTGCCGCTATTCCCCTGGGCGATAGAATCGTTCGATCTACGCGGATATGATCTGGTCGTTTCGACCAGCAGCTGCGCGGCGAAGGGCGTCATTCCCGCTCCGGACGCGGTTCATGTCTCCTACATCCACAGCCCGATGCGCTATGTGTGGGATATGCGCTCCGATTATCTGGGACCGGGCAGGATGAATTCCGCAGGCAGATTTATCGCAGGCTGGCTGGCGCATTATCTGCGCAACTGGGACGTGTCCTCATCCACTCGCGTCGATAAGTTCATCGCCAATTCCAAACACGTTCAATCGCGGGTCAAGAAATACTACCGCCGCGACGCCGCAGTTGTCCATCCGCCGGTGGACGTCGATAAGTTTAAACTATCCGGTAAAATCGAGGACTATTTCCTGACCGTTTCCGCGCTGGTTCCGTACAAAAGGATCGACCTCGCCATCGACGCCTGCACGAAATTGAAACAAAGGTTGATTGTGGTCGGAAACGGTTCGGAACTAAACAGATTGAAGCAGCTTGCGGGCGGAAGCGTCGAATTTGCCGGTTCGTTGCCGCACGACAAACTCAGCGAATTATACGGCAAAGCCAGAGCGTTGATTTTCCCTGGAGAAGAGGATTTCGGAATAGCCCCGGTAGAAGCTCAAGCTGCGGGCCGGCCTGTAATCGCCTACGCCAGAGGCGGAGCGTTGGAAACCGTCATGGGCGAGGGCGAGAACAGAACCGGCGTTTTTTTTCATGAACAATCGACCGAGGCGTTAATGCAGGCGTTAAAAGATTTCGACGCTGATGATTTCGATCCGGAGATAATTCGCAGAAACGCCGAAAGATTTAGAAGAGAGAAATTCATCGACCGGATGAAAAGTTTAATTACAGAAACCTGGCGGGAAATCAGAGGGTAGCCTGCCGATGATCCGTAGAGACAATCTTCTGCTGCAACTCGCTGCG
>CAZWOY010000276.1:0-5969 GCA_964635255.1 uncultured bacterium | reverse complement strand
CCCTGTATCCCCCCTTCAGATAGAAGGGGGGAGATTAAGCGGTCTATTTTTCCAGAAATTGCTTATGAAGCAAGCTTCGCCACGGAACATGAAAATAGACTCATTTTCTGACGTAAGTCGCAACCCCCCTGTATCCCCCCTTCAGATAGAAGGGGGGAGATTAAGCGGTCTATTTTTCCAGAAATTTCCGTTTTAGTTGGATTTATTTCGTTGGCAATTTGATAGGATTTGCAGAATTGTTATTTTAGGTCTATCTTACATTTGTTTGGCATAAAGACAAATAGATTTTAAGGGGTAAGCATGAAGACGTTTTCACGCGCTAAATTCGGCGTTTGGTTCGGTATTCTGTTTCTGACGGCTGCTGTGAGCGGTCAACTGTTTGCACAGGAAGATTCAACCGATGAAAGTGAAATACAACTTAGCGAAATAGTCGTCTGCACAGGCGTCGAGGACCGGCAGCCGGTGGATCCGAAGGATAGTTTTTCGATCGGGGAGGGTAGAGTCTATTGTTTTACGTCACTGAAAAATTCGGGATCGGAAACTACAATTGTTCACGAATGGTATTTGAACGATGAATTGCTGCACGCGCAGGATTTAAAAGTCGGAACGAGTAAAAAATGGCGAACCTGGAGCTATAAGACGCTTTATGATGGATTCGAGGGCGACTGGAAAGTTGTGGTTAAGGTTAAAGACGGCGCTAAACTGGGTGAGAAAGAATTTTCGGTTAAGTGATTTGAGCGTCTTGGAAGGCTGGGTATGCATCGGTCAGTTGAGGACTCCTGACGCCCGAAATCCGTATTTTCGGACAGTCTGGTTCGCTGGAATGACTGCCTACGGGACGATATTTTCCAGAGATTATTAAATGACAGAAACAATAGGTCACGGATTCCACGCCATCGATTGGCTGGCGCTTTTGGGATATTTCATCGTTCTGGTGATCACCGGCGTCCTTTTTACCAAACGCCAGCAATCGACCGATGATTATTTTCGGGCGTCTGGCGGCATTCCGGTCTTGGCTGCCGGAATATCTTTTCTGGCGACTTCGCTGTCCGCCGCAACCTTTGTGGGAGGTCCGCAGCAATCTTATGCCGGAAATCTTACTTATCTCTCCTCTAATATAGGATCGATTATAGCGATCCTGATCGTGGCGATATTCTTCGTTCCGGCGTTCTACAAAAACAACGTTTCTTCAATATACAGCCTGCTGCGGGAGAGGTTCGGGGAGACGTCAACCATAGCAGCGAGCAGCGCGTTTATGATCGGGCGCGTGTTTGCCAGTGGGGCGAGATTGTATATAGCGGCTCTGCCGGCTTCGTTGATTTTGTTCGGGGATATCGCCATAAGGCATCAATTATTTGCCATCGCAGCCTTGACTATAGTCGGAATCGTCTATACCTATTCCGGCGGAATCAGAACCGTGATCTGGACGGACGTTATCCAGACGTGCATTTTCGTCGGCGCCGCTATTGTAGTTATCTATATGTTATTTAAAGCGATACCGTTAAATCTATCTGAAATTATATGGATCTTGCAGCATCCCGATAAAATGCCGAACAATATGCCGTCTGCCCTGGAATCTATTATCTATTACAAGAATAACGCGCCTTCGAAATTATCTACAGTTCCGCTGGGACTGGACGGAATAGGACCTAAGCATACATACACTCTACTGACCTCAATATTTGGATTCTCGCTGCTCAGCCTTGGAGCCTACGGCACCGATCAAGATATGGCGCAGCGATTGTTGACGCTGAAAAATTCGATCCGGGGCAGTTGGTCGGCGATTACCGGTATTCTGGTTGGACTGCCGGTCACGACTCTGTTTATGATTATCGGATTGATGCTGTTTATTTTTTACAATCGTCCGGATCTGATGGGACAGTTCGCGCCTCACTATGAAATCGAGGGCAGCCGCAAAATTTTCCTTACCTATATATTGCGCGAGACTCCGCCGGGAATAACCGGCTTAATGATGGCTGGTTTGTTCGCCGCCGGGCTGTCGAGCTTGAACTCTGCGATTAACGCCATGTCTTCGTCATTTGTGAACGATTTGTATAAGAGGTTCAAATCAGGCAGATCCGAATCGCATTACCTGAAGGTCGGTCGAACGGGAGCGTTGATATTCGGAATTATTCTTGGGCTGTTTGCCGTTTTCAGCGTCTATTGGCAGGAAGCGAGACCGGGCGCGACCTTAATCGACTTTGCGCTGATGGTTATGGTATTCGCCTATTCCGGATTAGTCGCCGTGTTCCTGACGGCGCTATTCACAAAGCGAGGCAATAATGCTTCAGTAATCGCGGCTTTACTCGCCGGATTCTTCGCTGTGCTTTTCATGCAGATGTTTTTTGCAAAAATACTGGCTTTCCCATGGCAAATGTTTATAGCCGCCGGTATTGCGTTCGGCGTGTGCTTGCTTGGTAAAATGAGACATTAAAAAAAATAGAATAAAATTAATAAATTCTATTTCAGAGTATTGCGAAATCGATTTTAATTTATTATAGTTATAAACAGATTTGAAACTCGCACTGCTTACAATTCAGTTACAGACCTAAATGATCGGTATTTAGCTACGTTTTCATTCGTTTGAAAACAACCGATGCGTCTCGATTTCGAGACGGTTGCTTTCCACTATTTAACAGTGGCTTTGATCGCTTTGATTTGGTTACAATTGCGCCAACTTTTCAATTTCCGAAGGACTTCCCTTCCGGAAGGATCTGACAAGATCCTATTTCGTTAATTTTACTTCTGAATCGCCATAAACGTTTTTCAGAACTTGTAACTTTGAATGCGTGAATTTCACGCGCAGCAACATTACGAAAAACTATTCTTTCCAGGAGATTGTTTACTCAGACAATTTCTAAAATGCTCTCGATAATAGCGAGGAGGGTCGGGGGCGTTTGCGAAAAAGGCGAGGTAACAATACAACTGGCGGACTATCATAAAACAACTTAGGGAGAAAGGTATGTTACCTATTCGAAACCGTTTGGTTTTACTCCTGTTCCTAATCTTTGCGCTGTCACTGTATGCGGATCCAGTGATAGTTGTCGATATTGACGCTATTGAGGACGATCTCAATACCGGCGAGATTGGCGAACATGCGGTAAATATTGCAAACGACGGCAATGAAGACCTTAATTTCGAGGTCGATCATGAAATTCTCGCTGAACCCGAACGCGACCGAAATGTTCGCGGCGTAAGAAACGCCGGTCCGCGCCGGGATCAGCCGGAATCGCGATACGCTTTGTTTCAGGAGATTAATCCCTGGGGCGGCGATATCGAAGGTTTGATCTTCAGGCAGGTCGAAGGACTTGAATATGAGCGTTTCCGTCGAGACGCTTTTGGCGAACTGGATCTTGGCGAATTCGACGTCGTCTGGGTCTGCCATTCGGAACACGACGATGGCTTTAACCAGGCTTACAACGCCGCGCAGGAACGTTTCGAGGAATTCGTCGATAACGGCGGCGCGTACTATGCAAGCACCGGTACGAATCGTTACAACGTAGTTCCGATTCATCCCGGAGGACTGCAATATACTCGTGGCGGCACCTCCAACGGCACCGTCAGAGTGCAGGGCGAAGACGATGGCGAAGAAACCTACAACTACTTGGCTGAATTAATGGATTGGGAAGTTGGCACGCAATTGCGCGGCAGCGCTTTGTTCCATGTTCATTATGAAATCAACGATATTAACAATATCGAGAACAGCGAGTGGTGGCAGACTATCGTCAGCCTTGAAAACCAGGAAACCCCCGGTATTCTTGTTTATGAATTCGGCGGCGGATTCTGCGTGGTCGGCGGTACGACCGACGGCCATCAGCACCGTAATTTCGCCCAGCCGCCGGACTGGGGTTCTGCCGGCGAAGAAGTCATTTACTACCTCGACTACCTTGCCAATATGCAATCGTGGCTGCTCTACGATCCTCAAGAAGGAACTATCGAGGGCGGAGACGAAATGGACATGATCGTCACCCTTGACGCGGCAGGCCTTTTCGAAGGCGAATACGAAGCCGAACTCTACATTAACTCAAACGACCCCGACAACGATCAAGTTACGATAGCGGTCTTTCTGGATGTTACCGGCGCAGCCGATATCGACATTACATGGGACGACGCTTTCGGCTATCCCGACGTCGTCGATTGGAATCAGGCGTTTGAGGACGTTTTCAACGGTCACGATTACGAAATCGCATTAATGGTTGAAAATGCAGGCACGGCTGAACTCGTAACCGACGCGGTGGAAATTGTCGGCGACGGCGCGGACGTTTTCACGGCCGCTGAAGATTTCGACGTGCTTGGACCCGGCGAAGAGGCGGAATTCGTCGTTACGATGAACTCCGAAGAAACCGGCGACTGGGAAGCGACCCTGCTCTTCATATCCAATGACCCGAATGAAGAAGAGTACGGAGTCGCCTTAAGAGCATCCACCGGCGCGCCTCCGGTTATCGATTTGAGCGCGGATGCGATCGAAGTGGATCTGAACACCGGCGAACAACATGAGGAAGCGATTACCGTCACCAATGACGGCGAAGCTCCGCTGCGGTTTGTGGTCGAGCATGAGATTTTAGCTGAACCGGAACGCGACCGCGGCGTTCGTTCGGTTCGCAACGCTTCCGATCAAGCCGGTCCCCTGCGGGACGAACCGGGTGAAATCCTGCATCAGTTCCAGAGTCCAAATGCCGGCGCAAATACTTACAACGCCGGATTGGCTTACGACTGGGATAACGAATTAATGTGGGTTACGACCTATCAGAATCCCAGCCGCGTAGTCGGAATTAACGAGGATTATGAAGTCGAACGTCAATTCCAGCACAATGCGAACCTGATGGGAGCCGCCTGGCTGAACGGCAGGCTTTACTTTGTTCCGTGGTCAAACCAATTCCTTACCGTTTACGACACGGAAGGCAATTTGATTGGAAACATGAACACGCCTGTTCGTCCGACCGCAGTGACTGCGAGCAATGAATTAGGCTTGCTCATGTTTATGACCGATGCAGGCGACAGACCTATCCACGTCTATTCGGTCGATGATGAAGGAGGACTTGACGAAGAGGTTGGCAGAATTGAAGATTACCGCCAGCAACTCGTTCAAATCGACAATCAAAATCCCTGGTCCCGTTCGCTCTGCTGGGTTGACAAGCATCCCGAAGGCCAGTTGTGGCTGAATACGCGCCGCGGCGGAAACGGAACTCAACTCTGGCAGTTCGGCGTCGACGGCGATTGGAACACGGAATTCGTTCAACGCTTCCCGGGCTTCCAGCAAGGCAATGGGCAGGAATGGGACGGCGTCGGACACGACGGTTACAATCTTTGGCACGCTTCTTATGGAACAGCCGAGATTCTGATAATCGACGACGGCGTCACCGAAGCCTACTGGCTGGCTTATGATCCCGACATGGGCGAACTGGAAGCGGGAGAGGACATGGACGTTTTTGTCGCTCTCGATGCAGCCGGCTTAATCGAAGGCGATTATGAAGCTGAATTGAATTTTATTTCAAACGATCCCGATGGCGTTGCGACCGTGTCGATTGCGATGCACGTAACCGGCGCTCCCGATATTAACGCCGTTTGGGACGATGATTACGGCTATCCGGACTTCGTTGACTGGAATTCCTTCCATCCGGACGTTTTCAACGGTCATGACTATGAAATGACGATTGTCGTTGAAAATATCGGAACGGCGGAATTAGTTACCGACGCCGTTGAAATAATCGGCGACGACGCCGATGCTTTCACGGCTCCCGAAGATTTCGACGTACTTGGTCCTCGCGAGGAAGCGGAATTTACGATTACGCTGAACTCTGAGGACACCGGCGACTGGGAAGCGCAGCTTGTATTTATCTGCAACGATCCCAACGAAGAAGAGTATGCGGTCAACCTTCGCGCTTCGACCGGCGAACCGCCGCTTATCGATCTAAGCACAAACGCGATCGAAGTCGAACTGAACACCGGCGAACAGCACGAAGGCGTGG
>CAZWOY010000275.1:0-6008 GCA_964635255.1 uncultured bacterium | reverse complement strand
TTCGGCGATAGCGCCAGAACCGGCATGGATTCCAGCTTTCGCTGGAATGACTGCCATTGGGCAACATACCGCCCCTGGGCAAAATGTCGAACAAGAGTGTTCGACCTACTTGGTTCCTCTCACATCAAGCGAAAATCCACAGTTAGCTGCAAGACAAGTGTTTCAGCGTCTCATTTATTCCGTTCAACAGGAACGCAGCCTCTGATTCGGATAAAATCAACGGCGGTAGAAATCGAACCCAGTCATCCGTCGATAATGATGTTTTCACGCCGTGTTTTTTTATTTCAGATTGAAATACTGCAACATCTTCTGTTGTTCTAAGCTGCAATGACAGCATCAATCCCAAGCCGCGGAAATCTCTCAAGCACTCATGTTCTTTTTTTAATTTCTCGAATCCGTCCATCAACTGCTTCGAGCGCTGAATTACATTTCCGGTGAGATCCTTTTCGCGCATTTGCCTGGTAGCGATCAATGCAGCGACCATAGCCATCGGATTGCCGCCGAAAGTGCTGCCGTCATAGCCGCCTTTCATTTTTTGACTGATTTCTTTATTTGTAACTACAGCCGTAACCGGATAGCCGCCTCCGAAGCTCTTTCCGATGGTCATTATTTGCGGCGTGATTCCGTAAACCACCGACGCGAACCATTGATTCTTCTTCTCCGCAGTTCGACCGAATCCGGATTGAATTTCGTCGGCTATCAACACTCCACCGTACTTATCGCAGATCTTTTCGAGCTGCTTAGGGAAAGACCTTTCCGCAGGCCGCACGCCGGCGCCCTCGCCTTGAACCAATTCTACGATAACCGTTCTTGCCTTGTCTTCCTCAAATAGTTTTTCGACTGCGTCTGCGTCGTTAAAATCTACAAAATGCACCCATTCCTCGTTGTCTAAAAAGAATGGTTCGCGAAATCCCGGTTCATGGGTAACGGCGACAGCGCCGTGGGTTCTGCCGTGAAAACCGCCTTTCATAGCGACCACGCCTTTGTGCTGCGTAAAAGCTTTAGCAATTTTCAGCGCTTTATCGACCGCCTCGCCGCCGGAATTCTGCCAGTAAAAATTGGTCAATCCTTCCGGCATCATCTGATGAATCTCTTTCAGGAAGCGCGTCCTCGGCACATGCACTCTATCTTCTTTCATCGAAATAAGCTGATTTGCCTGATTGAACAATCCAAGCGCAATCTCCGAATTGCTCATTCCCAGATTGGTCGCGCTGTAGTTGCTGTCCATATCGAGAAAGGCGTCGCCGTGAATGTCGATAATCCACGCCCCATCGCCCCGCACGGGAATTATGTCTTTCTCAAGGTGTGATACGGGAATTTTGTATTTCTCATGCAGATCGATAGCCTCATCCATGGTTAGCTCGCTGTCCATCAACAGATCGGCTATTGAGTTTAATTCCATTGGACTACAGCGATTGCCAAGTCCCATAGTCAATTCGTTTCCGATCTCATCGGCGAGTGGTTTGCGTTTATCTTTAATTTTCTTTGCCGTGTCTTCCAAGAGGGAAACGGCTCGTTCCCCGATAACGATGGCGCAAACTTCCTCGATGCGTTCAAACGTAGCGTTCAACCGTTCCGGATGGGCTGCGCGATCATTTATTATACTTTTGTATAGTTTTTGACTGTACATAAATATTCCTTTTGTTTTTTCTCCTGTATCGTTTTTAGAACAGGATTAAATAGTTTCTGTGTTTTGCAATGAACTTTTGTTCTTGGCAACTCCGTAAATCAATGCGAAGGCTATAATCGATACGAATACCCCGAATACAGCCGGATCGAATTGATCCATCAGCGAATAGGCGTCTTCGCTTAAGAAACCGATTTCAAATTTTTTGTTCAGGAAAATGATAAACCGATAGAGCATTGTCACGACGGTTGCAGTCAGCATTGTGTAGAAGATACTGACATTGAGCGCTTTAGATTTTTTCTTGTAAGTCGCTCCCACAACAACCGGCAAAATTATAGCCGGCGCCCAGACATGGTAAGTGAACAGCAGCAGTCCGATTATATCGCTCCACAAAATCGCTATAATCATCGCCGCAACGCCTAAGCCGGCGGTGCAAATTCTTGCCAGCCGCAGCATCTTCCCGTCGCCTTTGTCTTCCCAGCCTAATTGATGTTCAAATAAATCCTTAACGAAAATTGCGGTTGAGGAGTTTAGCGCGGAGTCCGCCGAAGACATAACCGCCATAAATAAAGCTCCGATTATCATCCCGGCAATAACCGGATTATTAAGCTGCTGGACGACCATCGGCAGCGCCTGCTGAGGATCGATATCCGGATAATGTATCCGGGCGTATAAGGCTATGAAAAACAGGACTACAGGAAATGTCAACGCGAGGAAAAATCCCACGCCGGCAATTCCTATCCGCGTGTGCCGGACGTCTTTCCCCACGCAGTATCGAGTTGCATAGCCGGGAGCGAATGTCTCCCCAAGCAGGAACGCCAGGAAGGTCGTGATCAGGAATAACCAGCCTTTGCCGCCTTCAAGCTTGAAGAAATCAGGCGTTATCCGCCTATTCTTAGTGATCTGCTCCGAAAAAGCATCCTGCATTATCGATAGATTCAAACGATGCAATTCACTGCCGGATTCAGGATTTTTCTGCAATAATTCACGCGTTTGATCTGAAAACTCAATCTTGGACAATCGAGCCTGTTTGTAGAAATTGTCATCGTCTAAAATACTGTTGAACACATCGACAATTTTCCTGACAGCATCGTTATCATCCTTCTGCAGAGAGGTTTCGATATTTGAAAGATCTAAGCCCGCGTCAGAAAAATTTTGTTCGATGTAATTAGTCAAAGGATCCGATTCTTGCCGTATTTCTTCGATAAGCGATTCGGGATGTTCGACGTCTATCGAACCGAACCTTGTGGGCACATAAGTCTTGGTTTCTTCATCGTAGGATTTGGATATGTCCGGGATGCAGAAACCTAACGTAATGACAAATCCAAGCATGAGGACGATGAACTGGAAAAAATCGGTGTGGATAACAGCCAGCAGTCCGCCGGCGGTACTGTAAATAACGACCATCGAGCCGCCGATGAAAATCGCCCATCTTAGGACGTTCGCCGTATCGGCAAAAGCTGGAATGATCGCAGCCAAGACCGTCCCGAACGCCGCCATTTGAGCCGCGACGATAAAAACGGAAAAGAGAAGCGACAAAATTAGGACTAAAAAACGAGAACCTTCGCCAAAACGGTGTCCGAAATAGCCTGCAACGGTATAAAGTTTGGCTTCCCTGAATTGAGGCGCAACGACGAGTCCGGAGAAAATAAAGTGGAAATAACCGCCGGTCGATACAAGGAGCATCAGGACTCCCCATTCGTAAGTTTTTCCAATAGCGCCTATGGAATAACCGCCGCCGATAACGGTCGCTCCCATGGTGCAGAACAGATAAAACCAGCTAACATTGCGTCCGGCAACGAGAAAGTCGTCCGCATCGCCTATTTTTCTTACTTTCATGACGCCTTTTATAAAAATGAACGCCATGTAAATAAGAACAATCGCCCAAAGTATATATCTTTCGGACATTAAATTACTCTCAGCTTAAATTCTATTTATCTATCTTAGCCTTATCGTTGTTGTCTTTTACCTTTGAAACCGGCAGTTCCATGGAATCGCTCAATTCCGAAATAGGCACCATCGCCAGTTCCTTCGGCACCTCCACTTCGCTTATGAACTCTTCTACGGGCGGCGCAACGACTTGATCGATATATTTCCCGCTCATCAATCTTAATAGAGCGGCGTAATCGACTCTGAATTTAATCGAATCTCCAATGCCTAAATCTAATTGGTTGTCGCCTAAATTGACGACGATCAGATCGCTGCTGGCGCCGGCAATTTGATATTGAGGATTTAGCGGAGTCAGTCCGGTAACTTCCGTATCCAACTGACCGATTGTAACTAACGCGCGATATCCTCTCTGCCCCGGAGCGGCTTCGCCTTCGGAAATCACTTCAAAAGGCGTTGAAGCGGTTGTTTCGCCCAGAGGTACGAGGCTTTTCTCTTTGATCTCGGCTATTTCCGCTTCCAAAGTGATGGCGTCGTCCCGCAAACCCTCGAGCTTTCCGCCGTTGAGAAGATCAGTGCCTAAAAAAACTGCTTCACCGATTCGGAAATGGTTCGCTGACGCCGGAATTTGTCCTTTTAACAACAGGGGCAGCAATGAACTTGAACCGGCGGAAATCATCGGCAGCTTGCGACCGAATTTTAATTCCAGAAGCTCGCGATAAAGAGCGAGATGGGTCAGTTGATCGATATTTGGAACGGCGCCGGAAAGACAGCCCAAATTAGCTCCGATACCGATGACTTCGATATTCGACAGGTCAAATACGTGGTTGTAAAATTTTACTAAACCGCCGGGAAGTATTCCTTCGCGCAGATCGCCCAACTCGATCATTACAATAATCCTGTGGATCTTATTCTGCCTTCGAGCTTCGGCGTTAAGCGATTCGATAATTTCTGTTTCGCTGTTCAAACTGACGTCAGAAAGAGTTACGACGTCTTTTATCACCGAAAAATGCGGCAATCTAAGATACCAGATTTCAAATTTATCATTGATATCCTCTAACGCCTGCAAATTTGAGAGGCGCGAATCGCCAACCGATTTGACGCCGAGTTTGTGCAGCGCTCTCAGCGTATCTCGATGCCCGCAAAGCACCTTTGTAACTAAAGTCCAGGTGGCTCCATGCATATTCATCCAACGGTCGATAACCTTAATGTTATGGTTCAGGGCTTCGAGATTAACGGTTACCCGGTTCATTTTATATACCTCATCTCGGCATATTTAGTAGTCATACCCAGCCTCTCATACAGCCGTTTAGCCGGATTGTCATATTCCACGTGCAGCTTGACGTCGCCTTCGGCTTCGTCGAAGCAATATTTACACAGTTTGCCTCCAATGCCTTTGCCGCGCAATTCCGGATCCACCGTTACAAACAGAAGTATATTTTCAGGAACGTAGCCGCCCATGCCCGTATCAAGCATTAATAAAGCGCCAGCCAACCTTTCGTTAAAATGAGCCAGCATTAAAAAGCCGCCTTTTCCTTCCGCGTCGGAAAATGCATAGTCCATCGCTCGTTCGATATCTTCCACTTCATCGTGATAGGGTTTCATCGTTTCGTGAAAAAACATCACGACTTCCTTGCGGCTTGTCCATTCCGGAAATTCGGAATCAGAATTGACTTTGTAAAATTGAAGTTCTTCGTTCAATTTATTTTCTCCGTTTTATGATTGTTTAAATCGTCTGAATCAGTTGAAAGGGCGTAACTTGACGATAATACCGGCGAAGCTTCAAGTTTACCGGCGTCCATCATTTCCGCCACCCTTTGAAGCGAAGAAATGATTAAATGCTTTTCCCAGTCCTTCAGTCTTTCGAATGAACTGGTGAATTTATCGTGAAGCAGAGCCGGCGCATTTTCAACCGCCATTTTGCCCTTCCCGGTCAGCGTAACTACAACGCGCCGTTTATCTGTTTTATGAGGAGTCCGTTCAATCAACCCTCTCGCCGAAAGCCGGCTCAGGATATTGGTGACTGTCGCCTGGCTAAGGTTCACCGCGTGAGCGATTTCACCGATAACCGGAGAATCGCTTTGTTCGATCTCTTTCAATACTATAATTTGTGGTACGGTAAAACCATAGTGTTGAATGAGTTTGCGCGAGTGCAAATCGATAGCGCGCAATATCCTTCTCAAGGATATTAAGACTTCATCTGAACTGCGATTCGTTTGAATCATTCCACAATCTCCTCAAAATATTTAGTGTACAATATATAGTGGTCTAAATAAATTTGCAATAATTATACGGCTTAAATTTTAAAAACTCGCAATTATTGTGAGAAAGACAAGTTAATGAATGGAATATGGAGTTTTGGTTTGAGTTGAACGATTGGACAGTCTATTTTCCAGTCCGGGACTCCAAATTATTTACCTGATACAACACACAACAATCTAACAATTTAACAATTTAACAATTTAACAATTTAACAATTTAACAATTTAACAAT
>CAZWOY010000274.1:0-6029 GCA_964635255.1 uncultured bacterium | reverse complement strand
TAATGCAGGACATTGCTTTAATATCCGCATTCCATCAGATTCCTGGAGATGGCAATTATTTTATGCGCGCAGTAATAGCTCACACGCTTGGCGTCTGTATTTTCTTCCCAAATTTGCGGAATCCGGGCTGCCTTGGAAAGACTCATGGGAAATATCCTCAACTTCCCTTTATCCCCCTTAATGCAGAAGGGGGGTAGTTCATGAATTCCAATGTTCCTCCTTCGTATATAAGGGGCAAAATGGTTGTTTTGCGTTACTCTTGTTCGGTTCCTCCCGCTTCCGGTTGGGGCGCCGGCAGCTTAACATCGAAATGCCACGGGGCTGTTTTGCCTTTTTCGCAGCAGGTTGTGCTTTTCGCGGCGTCTTCGGCGACTACTCGCCAGTAATAGGTTCCCGATTCGGTGAAATCCGCCGCAGGGGGAGTGAACTCTGTGCGATCCAGGTTCGGATATTGCATTTCGCCGGCCGGGAAGTCCCTGTTGCGGGATATATGAACCGTGTATTTTACCTGGTCGTTAGGATCGGGATCGATCGATCTTTCCCACTTCAAGGTGATGTTCAACGGTCCGGCAGACGCGTTGAAAACGGTTCCTTTCTCCGGTTCAAGGAGTCTGAAAGTTTTAGGCGGATCATTTGAAACATTGTACACAAAGGATTGAGTCGCGGATTTTGCACCGATTGCGCCTTCGTCGTCAATTGCGGCGACTCGCCAATACCAGACCGTGTTGTCGATTAAATTGCGGGGACTTACTGTGGTAACGCCCTGCAACGAACGTTCGGTTCTGACGTCCTGGGTAAACTGCCTGTCGGTGGCTAATTCGACTTCGTATGAAATTCGTTCCGGCGTATCCGAAGGATCGGGGTCTTTCCCCGGCTCCCAAGAGAGATTGACGTTGGCAACCTCTTCTGCGTCCCTGGGAGTGGCGAGGTTTGCCACCGCAAGCGGCTGATCGTTGAAACCGTTGAAGATGAATTCCGCGGGAGCGCTCCAGTCCGATACGATTCCATGGTTGTCCGCCGCCTTGACGCGCCAGTGGCAGACGATGTTGTCGCCAAATCGATCGACGATTTCGCGGGCGTTCCATCCTGCCGCGGCGATCTGAATTCGAGCGCCGGATATGCCGCTCTTTTCGGCTTTCATTGCGCCCTGTCCGGCTTTGGATGCATCCCCTACACCGATCTGAACCGTGTAGATGATATCGTCATTCGGGTTCGGGTCGTTCGATTTGTTCCAGCTGACGAAGCCGTCGCTGAGAAGTTCGGCTTTGGCGATGGGCATTGCCGGCTGTGGAACCGTAGGTCTGGTGTCCAGGATGAAATTGGATGGGTTCGATTTAGTTTCCAAGCCGGTATTGTCAATGGCGGTGACTCGCCAATAGTACGTCGTATTTTTGAGCGGTCCCTCAACCATGGCGTAGGTTGTGTCAGTGAAGGGAATTACTTCAGAAGCGCTGAACTTCTCATCGGTGGTGTATTCGATGTAGTACTTAACCGATGACTGATAATCCGGGTCCGCCGAAGGGCTCCATGCGAACTCGATGGGGCCGAGGACGTTGAACATCTGTCCGGGGTAGGGCTTGATCGCCGATGGGGGCGAGGGCGGGTCCTCGGCGACGTTGATCAATATGCTCTGGATGGGAGACCATCCTGAAACGGCTCCGTCGTCGTCGCGGGTTCGCACTTGCCATACCCAGGGGGTGTTGTCCTGAAGGGGCGCTGGGATCTTATAGGTCGTCGCTCCCGGAGGAGTGGTGAACTGGTAGATTTTAGTCTCCTCAAGTTCGCCGTCGAGGTCCATACGAATATCGTAGGACAGGGACGAGGACGGGTCGGACATGTCTATATCCGAAGCCTCCGACCATGAAACTTCAGGCGACCTGTCGTTCACGACTATATCCTGAGATGGCGCAAAGGGCGCTCCCGGTTCGTCCGGCGCGTCGTTTTCACGGTTAAAGCGGAATCCGGCGGGCTGGGCGAACGCGCCCTGATAGCCGTGGTTGTCGATAGCTTTTACTCTGAAGAAATAGTCTTTGTCGTCGATCAGAGTGTCGGAACCGGCGAGTTCGCCGATTGTGGCTGTGATAACTCCGATGTTATGCGGATAATCCTCGATGTGCATCACAGGTTTAGCGAATGATTCATCGGCTGCGATTTCGAGGATATATGTCAATTTATCGCTGGGATTGGGATCCGAGGCTGCGTTGAATGCGAGTTCCCCGTCCGGCATAAGTTCAGGCTGCAATTGCGCAATTTGCGGGACTGTGGGCGTCGAATTTGTTGTGAACGAGAATTCACCGCCGGCTTTTGTTTCCAAGCCTGTGTTGTCGATGGCGGTTACAATCCAGCGATATTCTGCTTCATTATCCAGCGTCCGGCGGTACATGTATTGCGTTTCTTCGAGCTCTGCCGAAAATGAGTTTCCGGTTTCCGGAAAGATTTCCAGCCTGTAATGTACGGAAGATTCCCAGTCAGGATCGCTGCTCGATTCCCAGACGAACAGCAGGGAATCCAGTTCGACGATTTCCTGTCCGTTAGCGGGCGCGGTCAGGGCGAAGTTTGCGGGCGGGTCTTCGGCAATGTTAACGAGCGCGTTTTTGACGTCGCTCCAACCGGAAACAGCGCCTTCATCGTCGCGGGTTCTCATTCTGTAAAACCACAGCCGGTTGTCGTCGAGCGGAGCCGTTAATTCGAGGTTTCCCGGTTTGGATTCGAATTTTCTTACCTCGCCTGTTTCGAAATCGGTCAGAGTGGCTTCAAGTTCGTAAACCAATGTGGCTTCCGTGTCTGAAAGATCGATATCCGAGGCTTCAGCCCAGGCGAATCCAATTTCTGCGCTGCCCATAACCGTATCCGCCGGAGCCGTAATCGCCGGAATCGGTTCCGGATTGTCGTTGTAGCGGTTGAAGAAAAACGAGCCGGCGTCTGTAAAGTCGCTGTCCGCATTATGGTTATCCCTTGATCTTACGCGCCAGTAATAGACTTTGTTGTCGATCAGATCTTCCCAGCCATTCAAATCCTCAACGGCAACCGCCGTATCTTGCCATCCGAATCTCTCGGCGATTTTATTGTCAAGGCTGAGGCTGTCGAAAACCTCGACGTCGTAAAAAATCAAGTCTTCGGGATCGGGATCGGAGGACGCCCGCCAGTTCAGCTTGTCCGGCGGCTGCCGTTCCTCGCCCGCCAATGGGGCGACCGCAATTGGCGCGGACGGCGTTGTGTCCAGATAGAACTGGAAGGTCGAAGATGAAACCGTAGTGCGTTCGGTGTTGTCGATAGCCGTTACGCGCCAAAAATAGGTCGTTCGGTTGTCCAAGGAATCGGGAATCGCGTAGGACAGTTCCGCGATGTTCTCATAGACGATCGGATTTGTGAAGCCCTGTGATTTATCGATCTCGATCTTGTAAACGACTGATGAGAGGGGATCGGGATCTACCGCGACCGTCCATTTGAATTCGGGATGAAGAGCGTAAATCGTCGAATTGTTCTCGGGATAAGACAGATCGAATGGATTGGGAACTTCTTCTATCGAATTTATCCAGAATTGTCTGAATTCATTCCAATTGCCGTTTTCGAAGGGATCTACGGCGCGGGCGCGGAATTGGCAGCCTTCGTTCTCGACTAAGCCCTCTTCGGTCTGCCAACTGACTTTGTTTTCCGCAGGCTCGACGCCTTGAACGCTCTGCAGAAGATCGGTTTCGTTTTCGATAGGATAAACTTCGAAATCATAACTAAGTTCATCGCCCTCGGCGTCGTGGGATTCCTCGATTACCAGCATCGGCGTCAATGTCGGCGCGAGCTCCTGCTCCGCCGGTTCAACGGGCACAGGAGGGGTGGGGAGGCTGTTCATGCGGAATTTAATTTCGACCGGATCGCCCCATAGATAGCCGCTGTCGAGTTCGAGACGCGCTACGTAGGTTTTTCCGTCTTCGAGTTCGGGCCCCTCGTATTTTACGAAATGATCGCTCGATTTGTGTTCTTTAGTATCCCAAACCGCATCGTCGATAATAGCGCCGTCGGGACCGACCGGGAAGACCCGAAACCTGTATCTTTTCTGGGGTCGTTCGACAACTTCGAAATATGTCCAGGTGAACATTGGATTATGATTCACGAGGTGCGTCGAATCGGGAACTTCCGGCGTCTGGTAGTTTTCCGCCAGCGGTTTAGGCGACATGGTCGCGTACACGGCTTTAGTATCAGGATAAAATGCAGCGTGAAGAGTGACCTTGCCGCCGATTTCATCTCCGATGGCGTACTCTTCCTGATCGCTGCGCGTATCGACTTCGCCTCGGCCGATAAAGACGCCGCTGTTTTTCTCTGTTTCCTGTGCCGGTACAACTATTCCAAAATCGTCTTTTGCCGAAAAAACCTTGACTCGAATTATATCCTTAGCTAATGGATTGGAGTCTTCCGCATCGACCCGAATCCGCATCCGCGCTCCTTCCGCGACGCCATGGGGGATTTCTGTGGTATAGGAATCATCGCGGCACAGCCGGATGGAATTGACTTTAACCGGATTTGTTATTATTTCTTCAATCGGCGCCCATAAATGCGGTTCCCATTCCACAACCGGTTCATCGAGTCCTAACCTTCTGTCATAGAAAATGCTTTTCGAGTCGATTGAATCGGGTCTGCCCCAGTAGTTTTGAGTCGCATCGACGTCATTAAGAGCTTTTTCGAGAAATATCGAGTAGCGTGGGACTCCAAAAGTATTGTCCTTGATATCCAAGGCAACGTCATCGGTCACGTAGAGGCACGGCGCCTTATTATCGGCGTCATTTCCAACGAAAACATTATCATGCAATTTGAAATGCGGAGATTTAGCGGCGTAAATCGCTCCGGCAAGGCTTGCGGCGTTGTTATACAAGAAACTGTTTCCGATAATGCCGGCTTCCGCCATAGTTGTATAAATTGCACCCCCGTTGAGTGCAGCTTCGTTACCGTAAAAGACCGAGTTTCTGATTAAGGCTTCCGATCCGACGCCGAGACCGACGGCTCCGCCCATTGTCGCTGAATTACTTTCAAAAAAACAGTTTTCGATCATTATTGCGGAAAGATTGCCGCAATTAATCATTCCGGTTTCGCCCTTACAGGAACGTACTGTACAATTATTGAGGTATATGGAAGAAAACTGCAGACCAATGGCGGAAGTGAAGAATAGTCCATCGCCGACTGCGTTTTCGATTACACAGTAGTTCAGCGTTGTGCCGATATTATTAAACTCATAATTTCCATTCCACAAGTCGCCTTCAAACGCGACGCTGTTAATTATGCCTCCCCAACCGGCTTGGTCGTCGGCGGCTTTAAAATAGATACTGTCGGATTCCGCGCCATTGGCGACAATCTTCCCGGCGGCGACGATACCTGCGCCCGGATCGAATATAAGAGTTACTCCCGGTTCGATGGTCACTGTAGCTTCCGGAGATATTTCAATAGTTCCAGTAACATTTATCGGACTGTCCGTAGATTTCCAGATTACATCTTCACTTATATCGCCTTCCAAATTTAGTCCAAAAAGAAGCGCTGGCAGCAGGAGAGCTGTGACTAAGATTTTAAGCCGGTTGTTTTGCAGCGGCATGTTCCCCTCTATATTTTTATTAATATCGATATTTTCTCAAATGAAAAATCTGAAGTTTTGCTTTTGAATTTATTCAAAAGCCGGTTTTAATCCCGTAGGATTTCATTAATGGTAATATGAAAGATTTCACAATGCAAGCATTGATTGAGAATAGATTCAGATATGATCTGATATTTTATTAAATACTAAGTGTTTGAGATAAAGAAAGTTATAATTTAATTTAAGATTATTAATTCTTCAAGAATATAGTAAATTAAATTGATTTCTAAGGATAAATGATTTTATGTAAAAAAGTGCTTACGACGTAGCCCTTTCGGCGAAGTAGATTGTCCAAGAATAGAATTTATGCACGAATTCGTGAAAGAAATATATTAGTTAGGTCATAAAATGTTATCCCTTAGTAGGGCAGGCGTCTCTGCCTGCCTGTTAGTAATGTAGGAAATGCTGGCAGGCA
>CAZWOY010000273.1:0-6051 GCA_964635255.1 uncultured bacterium | reverse complement strand
GAACAAGAGTGTTCACGCTACTGGTTAATGTCGAACAAGAGTGTTCGACCTACTTACTTGGAAAATATCACAAAATCGGCAGATACTTCTTCAGCTCATAATCCGTAATCTGTATGCGCCATTGGTCCCACTCGATTTTTTTGTTTTCTATAAATTTTTCAAAGACATGCTCGCCCAGCGCATCCTTAACCAATTCGCTCTTCTCCGTTTCCAGAATAGCTTCGAACAGGTTGGTCGGCAGCGTATCGATCTTCATTTTCCTGCGCTCCGAAGCGCTCAGATTATAAATGTCCTCTTCAACCGGCTCAGGCGGTTCAAGTTGTTCTTCGATGCCTTTCATGCCGGCAGCCAACATTGCTGCAAACGCCAGATAAGGATTAGCGACCGGATCGGGAGACCTTAGTTCGATCCTGGTCGAAGATTCCCTGCCCAATCGAATTCGTGGAATACGCACCAAAGCCGACCGGTTCATTTGACCCCAGCAAACATAAACGGGAGCTTCGAATCCTGCAACCATCCTTTTGTATGAATTCACCGTCTGGTTGGTTATCGAAGTGATCTCTCTGATATGATGCAGCAATCCGGCAATGTAATGTTTCGCCGTCGAAGAAAGATTGTATTGATCATTTTCATCATAGAAAACGTTCTTATCACCGGCAAACAAAGACTGATGCACGTGCATTCCCGATCCGTTCTCGCCGAATATCGGCTTAGGCATGAATGTGGCGTAGTATCCGCCCTCCTGTGCAACTTCCTTGACAATGAACCGATAGGTAATGCACCTGTCCGCCATGGTCAGCGCATCCGTATAGCGCAGGTCGATCTCATGCTGCGATGGCGCGACCTCGTGGTGCGAATATTCGACCGGTATGCCCATTTCTTCAAGGGCGAAGATTGCTTTCTGCCTCACCGACGTACCCGCTTCCTGAATGGATGCGTCGAAGTAACCGCCCATATCGAGAATCTCAGCGCCGCGATTGTTTTGAAATAAAAAGAATTCAAGTTCCGGTCCAATTTTGCAGGTCCAACCTTTTTCGGCAGCCTTTTCAAGATTTCGGCGCAAAACATGGCGCGTATCTCCCGCAAAAGGTTTTCCATCGGGAGTTTTCAGATCACAAATCATTCTCGCAGCCTTGTATTCATTATTATGAGGCAGCAGCGAAAACGTATCGGGATCGGGATGCGCCATCAAATCCGATTCGTGGATGCGGGCAAATCCTTCTATCGACGATCCGTCAAATCCGAGTCCGTCCTGAAAACAGCCCTCAAGCTCGCGCGGCGTTATCGCAAAACCTTTGATATGTCCAAGAATATCCGCAAACCAAAGCCTGACGACGTCGATATGTTCGTCGTAAACGCGCCTGAGTATTTGTTCAACTTGTTCCGACACTTCGATCTCTCCATTTATGTTCTATCTTTCTATTACAGATTGCAGTTTAAAACCTTTTCGGTTTCTATGGAAATAACTTTCCGTTCGCAGTCATTCCAGCTAAAATTTTTACAAAATACGTATAATTCCGCTTTTTCGATAATATTTCCGATACTCGGCGAATTTATTATGAAATTGTCGTTCCCTCGCAGCGTATTATAAAAATTCGGATTTAGAATTACAATAAACATCGGTACTATTAATAAGCGCATAAAATAGTTTTATCTTTTGGGAGATCAGTTGTTTTGCTAACATTAGCGCAATACCGGCATTGTCAAGACGTCAGGAGATTGCTTAGTCTGCTAAAGGCAGACTCGCAATGACACTTTTTCATGCACGTAGTAATAACAAGGAATTTCTCCCAAAACTCAAGTTGAATAATGAGTTGCTTGTTGGATATAATGATAAATTATTATTATTTATAACAAACATCCCTGTAGCGCACATGTGAAGAGGAAAAATTATTTTACGTCTTACATTCTATATTTTGGGCATTCTTGGCTGTATTGCAGCCTGCTGGTTATTTACAGTTGAAGAGTCAGAACAACCGGATGCAAAACCGACTTTGGAAGAGCCTTCAATTGCACTGGGACAAACAATAGCTAATGCTTTTCATCAAGCGTTGAGCGATCCCTATTTTATCCCGCTTGAATCTCTGGCGAATTTCCTAAACAAAAATCCGGATACAGATCGCATTTCAGTCGATATTTTAACCAAGTGGTCGCCGGACATGAACCTACCGAACTGCTTTGTTTATAATATGGATCGTAAAAGACGCAGCTCAAACCAATCCAGGTGGCAGTTAGATAAAACAGCCAATCCCTGGGCGCTTGAGTCGGTTTCCGAACGCCTGTGGCAGAGCGTTATCGACGACAGGAAAAAGAACCAACTTGCCATTGCCACGTTTATTGCCGACGAACAGAAGTGGTGGCTCGGTTTTTTCAGGATTCCCATCGGTTCGGAAGAGCCGGATCAATTTGCCGGTGTGTTTTTCAGTATCGACGACTATCTGCAGAACCAGGTTCCCCGCCTGGTAGATAAAGTTGCAAAGGCGGCGAGATTTCCTATTGCGCCCTTTCAGCAGGATGAACCGATCGACAGAAATATGCCGGATGGATACATCTCAATGATAATATTGGATGATAAAGGAGAGGTCTATTTACAGCGCGGCCGGAACTTCGATCCCAATACGATGATTTACTCAGAATCTAAATGGTACCCGCATCCGATCGTATGCATGCAGCGCGACTGGGACTTGCAGATATTCAATTCCAACTACAGCGCCGCACCCGAAAAGAAAGAACGCAATTTCACCCCATACATCGTTTTTGCCATAAGCATTCTATTAATCTCAGTTGCTTTTTGGCTAAAGAAACCAACGAACAGCTCAGGAGAAACTACATAAATGAAAGAGTTCTCAGAACTTTCAAGAATTCCAATCAGGAGTATCACTCCTTACGAACCAGGCAAGCCGATTAGTGAAGTACAGCGGGAATATGGATTAAAAGATGTGATTAAGCTGGCTTCGAACGAAAATCCGTTAGGACCTTCGCCGCTTGCAGTGGAAGCGATTAAACGCGCCTTGCCTGAATTAAACTTATATCCGGATGGCGGATGTTACTATCTGAAGCAAAAACTAATTGAGAAATACGATATTCCGCAATCTCAGATAGTTATCGGCAACGGTTCCGCGGAATTGGTCGAATTAATAACGGAGGCGTTCATCGGCGAGGGCGACGAAGCCGCCATTTGCCGAGAAGAGTTTTTTAAATATCGCATTGCGGTAATGATTATGAACGGCATTATCAACTGGATACCGATGCCGGGGCTGCAATACGACGTGGATGAAATTCTGCGCGGCGTTTCCGAAAAAACCAAGCTTTTGTTCATCGCTAATCCGAATAATCCGACCGGCACGCTGATGGATAAAACACAGACGTCCTGCCTGATGGAAAAAATCGACGATCGAATTTTGGTTGTTTTTGACGAAGCCTATTATGATTTCCGAGATGAAACAAAATACCCGGACACGATGCAGTATGTGCGCGAAGGCAGAAACGCAATCGTTATGCGAACATTTTCAAAGTCTTATGGTCTGGCGGCGCTTCGAGTAGGCTATGCCTTTGCCAAAGAACCGATCTGCACGGCGATGAACGCCGTACGCGAGGCTTTTAACGTAAATTCACTCGGTCAGGTCGCCGCCACCGCAGCGCTCGACGATTATGAGTTCTTAAAGAAAACATTAAAAGTCAACTCGGAGGGTAAGAACTTTTTCTATTCGGAATTAACCCGCCTTGGGCTGGAATATGTTCCGACCGAAGCAAATTTTGTCTTGGTTAAAGTCCCAATGCCGGGCCGGGAATTATTTAAAGAAATGCTTAAACGAGGCGTTGTAATCCGCCCGGTCGATAATTACGGATTGCCTGAATATGTGAGGATTTCGATTGGATTGCAGCCTGAAAACGAGAGACTGTTTCATGAACTTAACAATGTTTTAAACAAAAAACAGTAGCTCGAACACTCTTGGTCGATACTTCACCCGGAAACATAGTAGCTCGAACATCGAGCGCCTGTCAGGCGTCCTCACCTGACAGGTTGATAGGGTGGCTGCGAAGCTTATGACGTCAGGCGAGGACGCCTGACGCCCAGAATCCGTATTGGCGCTCAGAATCCGTATTAGCGCCCAGAATCCGTATTGGCGCTCAGAATTATGCCTATCCGGGCTGCTTCGAGTTCTTTGTGTCTTCGTGGTTAATTTTTTTCAAACGGAATACTAATTGGAAAAATCTGAAATACTATTCAGACAACTGAAGAAAAGCCGCTTGATCGCGCTCTTATCGCCTAAAAACGCCCAACAGTGCGTAAGGGCTTATGAGACATTGAATCCGCTGGGCATTACATTGGAAATCGCTTTCAGAACCGAAGCGGCGGAAGATGGCGTCAAGTTGGTTTTGAATAAATATCCCGGCGCGCTGATTCTTGCCGGAACGGTTATGACAGTCGAACAGGCAAGAAAAGCCATCGACGCCGGAGCTTCAGGAATTGTCTCAGCGGATTATATACCGTCCGTCCTTGAAGAATGCATTAAGCGTGATATTATGTGCATCCCCGGCGGACTTTCCGATGCAGGCAAACAATTAGCCCATAAGGCGGAACTCCTAAACTGCGACTTCGAAACGCTCCGAGTTAAGCATCCCTGTCAGTGGATCTACAAGTTATTCCCCGCAGTTTCAGAATCGCAGTCCAACGCCGGCTTAGCCAAAGCCCTGAAAGGTCCGTACAAGCAATTGACTATTATCTATACCGGAGGTATAAATCTCAATAATCTTAGAGTATTGGCTAAGCAGGATCCGGAAGGAATTTTCTGCGCTTCAGCGCTCGCAAAAAACGTCGATGACGCTGAAAAACTTAAGAAAGAAGTGGAAAAATGGATCGAAGCCGTTCAATTATTCCCTCAGACTGTGACGGTTGAACGGAGCATCGAGCGGCAAAATTCAACTTCTGTTCCCAAAGTCGTAACTTTCGGCGAAATTATGCTTAGGCTCTCGCCGCCCAACTGCCTGCGATTTGTACAAGCGAAGAGTTTCGACGTGCAATTCGGCGGGGCGGAAGCGAATACCGCCGTTGCGTTTGCCAATTACGGTTTAGCTTCGGCGTTTGTGAGCGCTTTGCCAATGCATGAGATCGGTCGATCCGCCTTAAACGCGCTCCGAACTTATGGAGTCGATACGTCGCATATTTTAAGACGAGGCGGCAGAATCGGCATATATTTTCTCGAATACGGCGCTTCCCAGCGCTCCTCGAAAGTCATCTACGACCGCGCCGGTTCAAGCGTTACGGAACTTCAGCCCGGTCAGATAGACTGGAAAGAAATTTTCAAGGATGCAGACTGGTTTCACTGGTCCGGAATCACGCCGGCTCTTGGAGAAAATTTAGCGGAAGTGACGAAAGAAGCCTTGATTGCCGCTAAAGAAGCCGGCGTTGCCGTCAGCGTCGATCTTAATTATAGAAAAAAGTTGTGGTCGCGCGAAAAAGCCGGTTCCGTGACGACGCCGCTGATGGAATACGTCGATATATGCATTGGGAACGAAGAAGACGCCGAATGCTTCTTTAATATCAAATCAGAAAAATCGGACGTCGAATCCGGAAAGATCGACGAAAAAAGCTACGAACAAGTCGCCAAACAGCTCGTCAAAAAATTTGGACTGAAAAAAGCAGCGATTACTCTGCGCGAAAGCGTCAGCGCATCGAAGAACAACTGGTCGGCTTGCCTGTATAACGGGAAGGAGTTTCTACTAAGTCATAAGTATTCCATCGATATAATCGACCGCGTCGGCGGCGGCGATTCATTCAGTTCAGGTTTCATTTACGGCATGCTCAGCGGAAAATCCGATATTGAAGCGTTGGAATTCGGCGCAGCGGCTTCTTGTTTGAAGCAGACAATACACGGGGACTTCAACCTTGTTTCAATCGAGGAAGTGGAAAATCTGGCTGGTGGAAAAATCGGGGGGAGGATATTGAGGTAAGGGCGTTTTCAATATCTACCGGGAAAATAGAGTCTTGGCATTATCGCATTGAGTGCGCGCTTCAGCGCGTACCGGGCGCTTCATGCGCGCTGAAGC